>DATAAL010000322.1:0-17015 GCA_036260145.1 Longimicrobiaceae bacterium
TCGACACCTTCGAGCAGCGGGTGCAACGGCCGCACGAGCCTGGGGAGCGCGATGGCTTCTACAGCGGCAAGAAGAAGCAGCACACCCTCAAGTCCCAGGTGACCGTGGACGAGGACACGGGCGAGGTCGTCGACGTCTCCCAGAGCGTGCCCGGACCCACGGCGGACCTGACGCTGCTGAAGGAGTCGGGGCTGATGAGCCGCCTACCCCCAGGCGTGGGTGCGCTGGGAGACCTGGCCTACGTGGGCATCGACGATCTGGACCCCGACACCCAGGGAGCCACGCCACGCCGCAAGCCCCGAGGCAAGCCCCGCCCGGAGCGGGACTGGGAGTTCAACCGAGCCTTCGCACGGCGCCGCGTCAGAGTCGAGCACACGCTCTCCCGGATGCGGCGCTTCCAAGCGCTCGCACAAGCGGACCGGCACCACCGCTGGGACCATGCCATGCGTGTGGCTGCCATTGCAGGGCTGGTCAACCGGCAGATCCGCGCCCTCGCCTGAATTCTCTGGCTCCTGCTCCCTCTGCGCACTCTACTCAACTCACACTGTTCTGAATCTTACCTATTGAGTTCCTCTCCTCCCCACCCTCTTGGGAAATCTTTCACACTCCATCTCCGGAGACTGCATGTACCGCCACGCACGTCCTGGGCTGCTCGCCCTCGCATCAATCCTTCTCAGTCTGCAGGGATGTTCGGATGCCGCTCCCACCTCGATCCGCCCTGATCCACCGACGCTCTACGCTGCATCGCCAAACGACACGACGATCGATCGGCTGTCCCTGGGGCTTGCACGAGCACTGGCAAGTCCGGCGATCAGGCGCCAGATCCTGGGGGACATGCGGGACAGCCCGTTCTACCGGAATGCACTCCACCTGAAAAGCTACTTCAAGGGGAAGCGGGGTAGGGCCATCGTAACCGCGGCGGCCGCCGGTGCCCACATGCAGCCCGAGCAGTTCCTGGGTCTTCTGGAGAGCCTGCCGGACATGGAGATATCGATGCTGCTGCCGACGGACCGGGTGGCCTGGGCGGGTACGAACGACCTGGTGGTGTTTGGCGCCAACGTTCAGCGGCGCCAGCTCGGCCGCTTCCGGGAAGTGACCGGGTATACCCTCCGTGGCGAGGAGATGCGTCTGCATACCCTGGCAGCCAGCAAGGCTCCGGTGATCGCGATCCTGCGATCGGAGGCGGTGTTCGGACCGGATCCGGAGGCTCGTCACGCGGCGTCTCCGCAGAGATCGCGGGACAGGATCAGCACCAAGCAGGATGAGTGGGTGACGTTGACCTCGTCGTGCGATCCCAACACAGCCATCATCGAGTGCAATCAGGGCCCTGGACCCGGTCAGCAGACCCCGGAGGGATACCAGTTGTCGAGCCAGTACACCTGGGCCAACTGCACCAACGTCTCGCTCGGCAACGCGGATAGAGACGGCCTGTGGGACGGCTGTGAGTACGAGCTCGCGCACCGCTTCCGTCCGGCCGAGATCTCGCACCCGTTCGACGAGGCGCCGCTCCACGAGCCGTTCTTCAGCGCTCGGGTAGGATATGAGGCGGGCGTGATCGGGATCTTCTACGGCTTCGCCTATCACCGGGATCCAGGTGAGCCCCACACGGGTACGCATCAATACGCGCACCCCGGGGATGCCGAGTTCGTGATCGTCTTCGTGAAGGAGTATGCGCCGGGCTACTGGAAGACGGAGAGCGCGATCCTCTCGGCTCACTGGCTTGAGATCGCAGACGGCACGGCGAGCTACAGTTCGGGCCAGCTCGAGTACGCCGACAACTACCGGGGCCGCCCGAGGATCTGGATCGCCAAGAACAAGCACGCCAACTACCCCACGCGCAGCGCGTGCAGCAGCGGCGGCTGGTGGGCCGACACCTGTGACGGGAACGAGCATCGTGGCGACGTGACGTTCTCGCCGGATCGGAACATCGGGAACTACTACGCTCCCGGTGCCACCATCCGGCTCCGCGACGAGCTCACCAGCTTGTACGGGTTGCCGGGTGTCGAACGTATCTGGACCGGTATGTACTTCACCGGTTGGCAAGGAACAAGCTCGGGAGCCGACGGTTACTTCCGGAGCCTCGACCACTTCAACTTCTGAGTCCTTGGGAACGATGGGACGGGCGTGATAGTGGCAGACCGGGCCGCAGCGCCTGGTCTGCCCTTCTGCTACCATCTGACAAGGGGGATCTTCGGATGAGGCTCACTCTCATACTGCTCCTGTTGTTGCTGCCCGCTCACCTTGCCGCTCAGCAGGAGCTGATCGATAAGGTAGGGACGCTCGCACGCGACACCCGTGTTCGGATCTATGCTCCGCGCACCATGGGCGACGGTACACGCGGGTTCCTCACCACTGTGGGGCAGGATTCACTCGTGGTGATCAAGAACAATGGCAGCCGGATTGCCGTACCCTGGAGCCGGATTCGAGCGGTGGACGTCAGCACCGGCCGCAGCCATGCTCTCGGCGCGCTGGTGGGACTTGGCCTGGGGACAGTAGGCGGAGCGGGCGCCGGATACCTACTGGGCTACGGCGGTGGAACTCAGGGTGAGAATTCGTTCTACTTCGGAATGCTCGGTGCCGCGGTCGGTGCGCCGCTGGGCCTCGTGATCGGGGCTGTGACCGGCATCGAGCAGTGGGAGCCGTTCGCCGAAGCGCCCCGGGTCAGTTTGCATGCCACTGAAGCATGGGGACTGGCCGTAAGCGCCTCAGTACCGCTACGGTAGCGTTGACACTGCGCGGAGCCTTTCCGCATGCCCTCCGCTGCGATACACAGGAGTCAGGAAACACATAGATTCCTGGTCAATCCGGCCAGGCCTTCTCATGAGATATGAAACCACTCGATCTCCCCGGTATGCGAAAGATCTCCTGTGCGCGTGCAGTTGTCGCGGCACTGGGTACCGCCGTGCTTCCTCTTCACCCCATAGCTGCCCAGTCCATCTGGCAGCATCCTGTGGGGGGAGCAAGTGTGTCGCTCCAGGCACTTCTCCCCCAGTTCGAAGAAAACACGGTATTCGGCCGTCTCGGCTTCGCGTCCTCCGCCTGGTTTGTCTCGGGACGCCTGCCCCTGGCCCGGGGTACGGTTCTCGTCGCTGAGCTGCCCCTGGCGTACGGTTCTATGGAGTCTCAACCCGGGGATGCCGAGACGAGTCTTGTCCTGGGCAATCCCTATGTGGGAGCCGTGGTGCAGCCGTGGTCCCTTCCCGTGACAGCCGAGCTGGGGGTCCGGATTCCGCTCGCGGCCGACCTGTCCGGGGACGACTTCGCAACCGGCATCGGAATCCTTGCGGATACCGACCGGGCGGAGTCGTTCGTGCGCGAGCGAGCCTCCGTGGTAGGGATGCTCAACTACAAGCATCCTTTCGCGCGGTCTGTCGCCCTACACCTGCGTGGGGGAGCCATGGGTCTGCTGAGCACCTCGAACGAACTCTACGAGGACGCCGGTGACGTTGTCCTGGGCTATGGTGCGCTGGCCTGGTATGAGCTGGTGTGGGGCGCGGTGGGAGGTGGGCTGACCGGGCGCTGGGGGGTCACCGACGAGGAGCGTGTATTCCGAGACGAGGCTGTCCATCAGCTCGGGCTTACCGCTTTGTTCACCCGAGGGCAGTTCCAGCCAAGTGTGCAGATGCGGGTTCCCCTGAATGGGGATCTGAGCGAGGTCCTCCGCTTCATCGTCGGGGTGGGGCTCCGGGTGAATCTTTCGAGTCCCAGGCGCTGAATCACTTCGTAGGCTGCAGGCAGGAAGGAAGCAGGGCCGCGTCGAAGGAGTTCAGAAACGGGAGCCCCCGTCCTGCGGGAAAGGACGGGGGCTCCCGCGGTTTCTCAGCGGGCCAACGGTGCCGTTTCCCCGGGCCAAGGTCGAAGTTACGAGCTTCGCCTGCCGCCGCAACGCGGTCGGAATGCTCCGGCTGAACCCGTTCAACCAGCCCATGCGCATCATCGGCGAGGACGACACGGCCAGGATACCGATTCCGGGGTATTAACGGACAGCACGTCCACTTCTCTCCTCGGACTCCACGAATGCAGACCTGCCTGCCTTCATCTGTGGCACCGGACCGGGCCGTGATCCCCGCTTTTCTTTTGTCGCGCCTGCCGGGGCGAGGGCGACGAAAGAAAACTCCTGGACACCTGAACCGCGGCCGTTACCCTTGTCCCCAAGAGCTACAGCCTCCGGCGGTCCCGGGGTGGTTCAGTTTCGCAGCGGACCCGAAGGTCGCCCACGACCGTGGGGCGAATGCGCACAGCGAAAAATTTTCTCCAGATTGCCTGCCAAGCGCCTTCGAGCCCAGAGGCGGGGCAGCCGGGGAACGATGTTCCGGTCTGATCTCGTAGTCCGGGTGCGGCATAGCGCCGAGGACGAAGGTCGTTCCCGCCCGGCCGTCCGCCAGCTCGTCGTTGGCGCAGCACCGGCACCTCCACTTTGTCACGCTGGTGCTACGCTAAAGGATATCAGGACCTTGCATGCAATGTGGACGCGAGGCGCACGAACGCGTCTTCTCGAAACGCTTCGCCCACACCCGCACCTGTCCGCGTGCGACGCGCACGATCTTTCCCGGGCCGCGCCAGCGCCACCGCGGGAGCATCGGCTTCTCGATCCGTTCGCCCGCGAGCCACAGCGTCACGCCGGCCATCACCGCGAGGTGGCCGCGGGTGAACAGCATCGGCAGCAGCATGAGCGCGAAGCACGAGCCGATGCACCACGACGCGTGCGAGAGGCCAAACCGGAGCACGTCGAGATCTGCTTTGACTCCGAACGCGGCGAGCGCCGGATGCGCATGACAACGGTTGAGGCAGTGTTGCTTCTGCGGCGAAGACTGGCAGACCGCTACCACGACGACAGCGAGCGCCAGCACCACCGGCGAGTCCGCCGCGACGATCCACGCCGCCGCTATCAGCAGCACGACGGTGGTCGCGATCCACGGCAACGCGTAGCTCGCCGCGAACAGCGCGACCGCGCGCCAGCGTCTACAGGCGAAGCTCCGGTCGCGAACGTGGCGCACCGGGGCTCCGCTGAGCGGCACCATCATCGCCATGAACATCAAGGCCGCCTCCGTCACGAGCGACACCGGCGTCCAGCGCATCGAATGCATCGAGCCGTGCGCCGGACCGACGGGAGCGAGCACGAGCGCGAGCCAGGCCGCTGCTCCGATGGCGAGCAGCGGCACCCGCACCCGCATGCGAGCACGACCAGCGGGCGTCATCCGCGCTCTACCGCCCTTGTCGGAAGACGCTCACGCGACCGACCCTGACCTCCGCTTCCTCCGGCACCTCGTCGAACGGCACGATCCTGACCTCCAAGGCATCCAGCTCGTTCTGCAGGTGCAGGGTATTGACCACGTGCGTGATCTCGAGGACGAACGTGAGGCCCGCACCCCCGTGCTCGCCGTCGGCGGCCGTGGCCTGGCTCGCTCCGAACAGCCCGACGTTCCCCGCCCACCGCTCCGGATAATCAGCCGGATTCGCGCCATCCGGAACGTTGACGTACACCTGGAGCACCGTCGCGTCCGAGAGGCTGCGCACCTTCTCCAGGTTCAGGAACACGCGATCTGGCGCGGCAGCGGGCGCCATCTCGGGGGCCGCCGCGGCGAGGTTCGCGGTCATCCTGCGATGCGCCGGTGCGTCTAGCCGGACGGTCGCGCGGACCTCGGCGCTCCCTGCGATCCGTAGCTCCTGGTCGTGCGCGCCGACCAGCTCCACGTTGTGCCTCGTGGTCGCCATCCTAGCAGCTCCTTCCATCGCCGCCCCGGCCGCGAGGTGCAGGCGCTCCAGGCGCTCCGCCACCGCGGCGGTCACCCCGGCGGGCGACATATTGTCGTACACGTAGTCCAGATTCGCCAGGTCGGCCACGTCCCCGGGCGTGTAGTACCAGGGCGTTCCCTTCGGTGGATTCGGCATGACGAACGGGTGCCCACCGATGCTGGCCGGCCCGTTCACCCACTGCGCCTCGGTAGGGTTGCCCAAGCTCGTGGGTTCCCGGACCCAGACCTCCCACAGACGGTCGATGTTCGCGTGATGGAGGTAGAAAATTGGGTCGAGGCCGGCCGTGGGGGGATACGACATCAAGCCCGGAAGGACCCGGTTCGCCGGGTTCCTGCCACCGACGAAAACGTGCACCATGTCGTGCGGCTGATTCTCGAGGAGCCCGTGTGGGCTCCCATTGTGCTCGAACCCCGTGTCGACGCCGCCGAAGCCCGGAGAGCCGCCACTTGCTACGCCGGTGAACTCCGGCTCGTTCAACGCGTCGAGGTTGACCTGGTCCAACGGCACGTACACGTCGCCGTTGTTCTTCGGTCCCCAGCGCTGCTTGATGAAGAGCGGATTGTTCCCCTTGCCGTCGGGCCAGTCGGGTGATGCGAACGCCGGCGGAAGCTTGAACTCGTCCGGTGCAAAGTAGTTCCAGTAGGGGAGCGCCCAGTTGGAAGGCCCACCAAGGCCGGTGACCACCTCGCGGATCGTGGCCTCGAGCGCGAGCAGGTATCCACGATGCCACGGAAGGAAGTACCAGGTGCCGTGCTGGCACTGGTTCCAAAAGAGGTCGATCTGGTCTTGTGCCGGCATCTGGTCCGAGGGTGACAGATAGCCGTAGTGCGTCCACAGGCGTCTGTCGATGCCGTGAATGGCGGCGTAGAAGCGCCAACTCGTCGGGTCGGCGAGGGCCCGCGCCTGCATCGCTGCGACGCCGCGCGCGTACCAGAGGATCGTGGGATTCGAAAAATCGCCTCCGTTCTCGTAGACGTTCGTCCGCGTGTAGGTCATGATTCCTCCTGATGAAGATACGTCCCAAGGAAGGTTCTCCTACCCTCGGGTCCCGCAGCACCGCGGATCCCTCGGACACCGAGCCATTGACGGACCTGAGAGGAAGTACTGATCGCAGACCTGTCAAATGCTCCACGTTCGTGCAAAGGCGATACAGGAGATCGGCAGGAACCGCGAAAGTCTTGACCGCGATCTCGCGGAGAGATGCCAGTTCCCGGGATGACCCCTGCATTCTAAGCTGGCCAAACGAGAAGGCCGCCGAAGTCCGTCCTGCAAAAGTGGCGCATGAGGACCGGTGAGGCGTAGATATGTACGGCACGGCGTGAGAAGTCAAGAACGCCATTATTCGGGGGGATAGCCGGACAGGGCAGGCCGAATTTCTCGCACCGCATATCGCTCAGGTCCTTCGATAAGCTCTTCACTCGAAGTTCGGAGATCACTTACGCAGGAGCGGATGCAGCGCCTGCTATCGTTGATCCGGATGACACGCCCCACTTACAATTTCCGCACCTTTAGGAGCATTTCTATTGCTACGTGACAGAGATCCGACGATACTGTATGCGCCGATCGACTAGCGAACGGCAACCCACTCGATCGTTCCTCCTCAACGGCTCACACTCCCGGGATCGAAGAGTCATGCCCATCATTCCCAACCTGTCCGCACATCGCTCCCCCACGCGCATGAACGCCCTGGCGGAGGAGGATGATTTTGTCGCCTGGCCGTACATCGATTCCCTCTACGACTACACCCAAGTTCTCGGACACCCGCTGGCGAAGCTCCCCCTCACCGAGCTGGGATCCCGCGTGGCCGTGATTGGAGGCGGGGCAGCCGGAATCGTGGCGGCGCTCGAGTTGCTCCGCATGGGGCTTCGTCCGGTCATCTACGAGGGAAGCGGCCGGATCGGCGGCCGGAACTGGTCGAAGCGATTCAGCGATGAGCAGGCGATTGCCGAACTTGGAGCGATGCGTGTTCCCCCGGAGAACAGGGTCTTCTTCTACTACGCCAATCTGCTGGACATGCAGACGGCACCCTTTCCCGATCCCGGCAAGGTCCAGACGACGCTCTTCTACAAGGGCAGGACGTACTCCTGGGCGCCGGGCACTCTTCCGCCTGCGCCGTTCGACGCGATCCAAGCCACGTTCGAGGGTTTCGTGACGCCGCTGCGCAACCGGCTGTGGGACCCCTGGAGGCGCGGCGATATGGCTAGCGTCCAGAAGGTGTGGCAGGAGTACATCGACAAGTACTCCACGATGAGCTTCTACGAGGGCGTGCAGCAGGGGACGGGGTGGAACCAGGAACAGATGACCGCCTTCGGCGCGCTCGGACTCGGATCCGGTGGATTCGGGCCTCTGTTCGACATCAGCTTCCTCGATATCTTCCGCCTGCTAATAAACCAGTTGGAAACGAACCAGGAGTTTTTCGCCGGGGGGATAAGCACGCTCACGGAAGGGATGTACAACATGAAGGTGAAGGTGGGAGCCGGGCCCGTGTCGCTGGCCGAGATCAATGCGCTCCACCAGGCGTATGCGACCACACTCGAGAGGCAGGGCGACAGCCATTGGCAGATCACCGACAGCAAGGGAGAGACGAGGTCGTTCGAGGCCGTGATCCTGGCCACCACGACGCGGGAGATGGAGGTGATCGGCATGACCCTGCCCAGCTCGCCGCTGCCGCAGGACGTGCAAACCGCTATCCGCGACCTGCACATGATGGAGTCTTCGAAGCTGTTCATCCGCACGCAGACGAAGTTCTGGAAAACCGATCCCTCCGTGCCCTCGAACATCCAGACCGACCAATTGCCTCGCGGCGTGTACTGCCTCGACTACCCGCAGACTGACTACGGTGTGGTGCTCATCAGCTACACGTGGGGAGACGACTCCAGCAAGCTGATGGCGTATCGCGACGCGCAACAGCGCTTCGAGCTTCTTCGCTCGGTGATCGCCACGATCGATCCGAAGTTCGCCAGCTATCTGAAGCCGGTCGGTGGGGAGATCATCATGGTCGACTGGCAGCTCGAGCCGCACTACCTTGGTGCGTTCAAGCTAAACCTCCCCGGGCAGGAAGCGGAGGTCCAGTCCGTGTACTACCAGTTCCTTACGTCGCTGAATGCGGAAACGGACAACGGCCTCTACCTCGCCGGGGACGGCGTATCGTGGACGGGAGGCTGGACCGAAGGCGCGCTGCAAACCGGCATCAATGCCGCCGCCGCGGTCGCGCAGCACCTGGGTGGAACTCCGATCCCCAACGGGCCGCTCACGCAAAAGCCGCTCTACGTGTACCCGCCCGCCGTTTCCAAGCACTGATCGCAGATCCGGCGCGACCGTGGGTACAGCATGCGTTTCTGCTTCACCTGGAGGACTGGCTCGCAGCTTGGACGAAGTTGGGAGCCAGGCCATGCGAGCCGATCGGGCGGTAACCAGTGAGACAAGCCGCCGATTTCCTCTGCCGGTAGAGGCCCGCCGCGCCAGGCGGAGAGAGTGGACGCCTGGCACCGGAGTCCCGGTCGAGACTCCTGTAGGATGTCGCAGGTCTCCCAAGCGAACCCGGGTTCAATTACCTCACTCCACCTGTCTGGGGGCGTGCAGCGACTCTGCTCTATTCAGCCCTTGAGCAGGCGGTCGAGCGAGCGGTACTGCACCGCCTCGGACACGTGCGCCGTCCCGATCTCCGCCGCCGCGTCCAAGTCCGCGATGGTGCGCGCGATCTTCAGGATCCGGTGGTACGCCCGCGCGCTCAGCCCCAGCCGCGTGATCGCCGTGCGCAGCAGCGCCTCCCCTCCCTCGCCCACCCGGCAGAACTCGCGGATGTCGCGCGCCGCCATGTGCGCGTTGGCGTGGATGTCCCCCCGCCCGGCGAAGCGCTCGCGCTGCAGCTCCCGCGTGCGGGTGACTCGCTCGCGGATGGCCTCCGACGATTCCCCGCTGCGCTGCCCCGAGAGGTCGTTGTACTTCACCGCCGGCACCTCCACGTGCAGGTCGATCCGGTCCAGCAGCGGGCCGGAGACGCGGGCCAGGTAGCGCTGCACGGCCTGCGGGGCGCACGTGCACTGCTTCTGGGCGTCGCCGTAGTGTCCGCAGGGGCACGGGTTCATCGCGGCGGCCAGCATCACCCGCGCCGGATACTTGAGGCTCATGGCGGCCCGGGAGATCAGGATCTCCGAATCCTCCAGCGGCTGCCGGAGCACCTCCAGCACGTTGCGTCGGAATTCGGGTAGCTCGTCCAGGAACAGGACGCCGTTGTGCGCGAGTGACACCTCCCCCGGCTTCGGAGACGATCCGCCGCCGATCAGCCCCGCGTCCGAGATGGTGTGGTGCGGAGCACGGAACGGCCGAGTCGCCACCAGCGAGTCCCCTGCGCCCAGCAGCCCGGCCACCGAATGGATCTTGGTGGTCTCCAGCGCCTCGTCCAGCGTCAGCGGCGGGAGGATGGTGGGGATGCGGCGGGCCAGCATGGTCTTCCCGGAGCCGGGCGGCCCCACCATCAGGATATTGTGCGCCCCGGCCGCGGCCACCTCCAGCGCCCGCTTGGCGTGCTCCTGCCCCTTCACGTCCGCGAAGTCGCAGTCGTACTCCGAGGAGGTGCGGAAGAGTGCGTCCCGGTCCACGGCGGCCAGAGGCAGCTCCCCGCGTCCTTCCAGGAAGCGGACCACGTCGCCGAGGGTCCGGGCGCCGCGCACCTCCAGCCCGTCCACTACGCCGGCCTCGGCCACGTTCTCCTCTGGGAGGATCAGCCCGGCGAGCCCGGCGTCGCGGGCCGCCACGGCGATGGAGAGCGCCCCGCGCACCGGGCGCAGCTCTCCGTCCAGCCCCAGCTCCCCGAGGAGAGCGAACTTCTCCAGCTCCCCGTTCGCGGCCACCTGCCCGGTGCCGGCCAGGATCCCCACCGCGATTGGTAAGTCGAAGGCGCTTCCCGATTTCGCGATGTCCGCGGGCGCCAGGTTCACGGTCACGCGCTTGGGCGGGACGATGTAGCCGCTGTTCTGGATGGCGGCCACCACCCGGTCCTTCCCTTCCTTCACCGCTCCCTGGGGGAGGCCGACGGTGGAGAAGGAGGGGAGGCCGCTGGCGACATCGGCTTCCACGGTGACGAGGTACGCGTCGATGCCGAGGACGGCACCGGAGAGGGAGCGAGCGAGCACGGGAGCAGAGGAGCAGGAGGAGTGGAGAGGTGCAGACACAAACCCGAAAGCTAAACGGCACTTCCGGTCTCGTCAAATACAGTCTTGAACTAATCGAAGTGCTCGGCGCTCACCGGAACTCTCATATCGTGATCCGGTTCTTGGGGGAGGTGTCGAGCGAGCGATGACCGCTTCAGGAGGACTGTAGACTCCTGGTCCTGCGGGCTCGGAAATCACTACTCCGGAAGTGCCCGCGTGACACCATCGAACGTCGGAGTCACCCGTGACGAACCACGGCGATAGAACGGGATCCGGAACGGCCCGGCGCGCCGGGCTGGTTTTCGCCCTCTGGTCGCTGCCCGCATGGCTCATGGTTCTACAGATGGAGGCCACCGCCTTCGTCAACGGCGAGCCGCTCCACCCGTGGCGCGCTCTTGTTCCTGCCCTGGCCGAGTGGTATATCTGGGCGCCTCTGACACCTGTCGTTCTCCGCCTGGGAAAGCGGTTTCCACTGACGCCGCGTCCCCGGCTGGCGGCGCTGGCGGTACACTCGCTCGGCATCGTTTGCGCCGCCGCCGTGCGGGGAGCCGTATACGCCACGACGACCGTGTTCTTGGCCGGAAGACCTCCTCACGGACCGTTCGAGGCATATCTGTGGCGTGTCTCGGTGGGATGGCTGCCGATCGCTGCCGTAGTGTACGGCGCACTCCTCGCCGGCAGCGCTGCCATGGAGAGCGCTCAGCGCTCCCGTGAGGGCGAGGTTCGCACCGCGCAGCTGACAACTCGCCTCGTGCAGGCGGAGCTCAGCGCACTTCGAGCTTACCTGCATCCGCATTTCCTCTTCAACGCACTCCACACCGTAGCGGCGCTCGTGCGCGCGCACGAGACCGACTCGGCGATTCGTGTGATTGCAGAGCTGAGCCACCTTCTGCGCAGCCTCCTCTCACCGAATGCACCGGAAGAGATCCCTCTCAGTCAGGAGCTGGAGTTCGTGCGCCGCTACCTGGCGATCGAGGAGGTGAGATTTCAGGACCGCCTTCGCGCCAGGTGGGATGTCGCTGACGAGGTGACGGGCGCGCTCGTTCCTCGGCTCGTCCTGCAGCCGCTCGTCGAGAACGCGATCCGCCACGGGATCGCTCGCACCAGTTTGGCCGGGGAGATCGTGATCTCGGCGGCGAGGCGTGGCTCGTCCCTCGAACTGGTGGTAACGGACGATGGTCCAGGGCTCGCGCCGGTTGCGGCGCACCGGGACTCCGACTCGACCCCGGGAGTCGGAATCGCGGCGACCCGGTCCCGGCTCAGGCAGATGTACGGGATGGAGGCGGCCCTGGCGCTGTCCACCCGACCCTCCGGCGGCGTGATCGCCACGATTCGGCTGCCGTACCGGCCCTGGCCATTGGCCGGTAACCCGCCGGTCCGCGAGACGTATGGTGGAGCTCGACACTCCGTCGGTGATCCGAAAGTATCATGACCGACGTCCGCGTCCTCATCGTCGATGACGAACCCCTCGCACGTCGAGTGATCCGGGATCTCCTCGCACGCTACGAGAACCTGACCATCGTGGGCGAATGCCGGACCGGTTCGGAGGCAGTCGGAGCGGTCCGGCGGCTCACCCCGGATCTGGTCTTCCTGGACGTACAGATGCCGGATCTCGATGGTTTCGGCGTGCTGAACGCCCTTCGTCACACGCTCCCGCCCGCCATCATCTTCGTCACCGCGTACGACGAATTCGCCATCCGTGCGTTCGAGGAGGAGGCTCTCGACTTCCTCCTGAAGCCGTTCACCGACGAGCGGTTCCACCGGGCGGTCGAACGAGCACAGCGCCGCCTGGCGAACAACGAAGCGTGTATCCTCGCGCGTGAGCTCACCCGGGTTCTGGACCGGGTAGCGGGTCTCACCCCCGATTCCCCTCCGCCGCATTATCTGGCGCGGATCCTTGTCTCCTCCGGCCGGCGGTCGGTTTCCATCCCGGTCGGCTCTATTTCCTGGATCGAGGCGGATGATTACTACGCGCGGATCCACGTGGGCAGTACTTCCTATCTCCTCCGGCAGTCACTCACCACACTCGAGCAGCAACTCGACCCGGAGCTCTTCACGCGGACCCACCGCTCCGCACTGGTCAACCTCAGGCACGTGCGAGAATTCTACCGCGTCCGGTCAGGGTGCGAGATCGTCCTCCACGACGGGAGCCGCGTGCCGGTCAGCGAGCGGCAGTGTAGCACCATCGTTCAGCGCCTCGGACGAGTAGCCACCCTGCGCAGGCCCTCGTAAACCGGCCTGATCAGGCGTTCGCTGCGGTCTCGCCGCGTCCACTGCACCCGCGGCGACGCCCGCTGCACCATCGTTGCCCGATCTCCAGGGCACCATCCAGTATGGGAGCGGTTCGCGGCTCGGCCGCGATCGGAATTCCTTCCGCCCCGGGGAACCGTTCCCATGCTTCTCACCAAGCTCTGCCTTTCCGCCGGCCTGGCATACGCGCTTTCCGGCTCCGGTCCGAAGGCACCCGTCCAGGGGGTTGTCCCCCCGTTGGGGGCGGCAGCGGACACGATCTACGACCTGCTGCGCCAGAGCGCCGACGCCGTGGGGGGGCTGGATCACCTCCAGGCCGTCCGCGCGGTCCGGGTGGAAGAGGTAGGACACGAGCGCATGATAAGTACGGCAACGCGCTCCGATGGTCCGCGACGCCTCGCCGCCCAGAAGCTGATCACGGTCCGCCATCGGGCCCCCGATGGTCTGCGCCGCCATCTGGAGCAGTTCTTCGTTACACGTCCGCAACCGACCTCGTCCACACTGGTCGTCAGCGACGGGGTCGCGATGACCGAACGCGGAGGGGTCACGGCCGCGGGGACCGCTTTCGACCTCGCTGTCGGGCAGGAGGAGCTGGCCCTCGCTCCCGAGAGGGTGTTGCTGACCGCGCTCGGGGCGGGGAATTCCAGGCTACTTCCCGACAGGGTGATCGATGGTGCCCGGTATCACGTGGTCGCCTTCCGCTCGGCCGGGATGGAGGTGGAGCTTTCGATCAACGGGGTGACCAAGTTTCCGGAGAGGGTGGTGGTAGTGCGCGCGTATCCGACGAACGTGTTCTGGGCGATGTGGGGGGATATTCGATTCGAAACCGTGTGGTCGTCGTGGTCCCTTGGGCCGAGCGGGATCTGGTACCCGCGCCAGCGTACCACCTCGCTCAACGGTGAACCGTTTCGGGAATATATCGTCACGCACCTCGACCTGGCCGCGAACATCCCCCGTGATTCCTTGACGATCCCGGACAGTGTCCGGCAGGCGTTCAGGCAGCTTGCCGCCTCCGCGGACGTCCAGGCGGGATCCCCTGCGGATCCGGTTCCGATCGCGGAAGGCGTCGTTCTCCTCCGCACCGGATACCAGTCGGTGATCGTTCGCCAGCCTGACGGGCTGGTGATCATCGAAGCACCCGAATCGGCGGCCAGATCTCGTGCGGTCCTTTCCGAAGCGGGCCGCCGCTTCCCCGGATTACCGGTGAAGGCGGTGGTCAGCACCTCCCCGATGTGGATGCATATCGGGGGGATACGGGAGTACGCCGCCCGGGGTATCCCCATATTCGCGCTGGATACGAACATCCCTATCCTCCGTCGGCTGCTCGCGGCGCCCCATCGCTCCGCTCCTGATTCCCTGGCCCGTCGGCCCCGGAGTGCTCCACTCCACGTCGTGCGTGGTCCCCTCCAACTGGGCCGCGGTAGCAACCGGATCACCCTGATCCCGGCGCGCGGGCAACAAGGCGCCTCGATGCTGCTGGCCTACCTTCCGGAGCACCGTCTTCTCTACGCCAGTGACGTACTGATCCCCGAAAGGTTTGAGCCGAACTTCGCTGCGGGTTACCGGGCGGAGCTGATTCGAACCGTTGAACGACTCCGGCTTCCGGTTTCGGCGGTCTTCGCTCTTCACCTGCCCCTGATCCCCTGGCGAACGATTATCGAGGGTGGGCCGCTGGAGCGAAATCCCGGAGGTGACTGAAGTTCCCCCGCCGGCTCCCGGGACGTGGTGGACCGGGCTGTGGAGACCGCCTACTCCTCCGCCCGCATCCGCAGGTGCACCGTGGTCCCCCGCCCGGGGGTGGAGTCCACCGTGACCTCCCCACCCCACGACTCCACCAGCCGCCGCACGATCGCCAGCCCCAGACCGGTGCCGCTGCTCCGGGTGGAGAACTGCGGCTCGAAGATGCGCGGGAGGAGGTCGGGCGGGATCCCCTCGCCGGTGTCCTCCACGTCGAGCATCACCCACGTCCCCCCGCCGCTGGCGGTCGTGGAGAGGCGGATCTCTCCCCCGTCCGGGATCGCGGCCCGCGCGTTCTCCAGGAGGTTCACGAGCACCTCCTTGAGCTCCCCCACGCGGGTGTACGCGCGCGGCGTCGCGGGGTCGATCTCCACCCGGTAGCCGATCCCGTCCTGCGTCCCGCGGTACAGGGCGAGCGTCTCCTCCACCACCCGGCGGAGGTCCGCCGGCTCCAGGTCCCCCGCGGCCGCGTCGGGCGCGCCGAAGCGGGCGAAGGCGCGGGCGATCTCCCCCAGCCGGTCGATCTCCCCCAGGATCGCCTCCACGTTGCGATCCAGGATCTCGCCGAAGTCCGGGCGCTGGTCCGCGAAGGCCCGGCGGAGGTGCTGCACCGAGAGCTTGATCGGGGTCAGCGGGTTCTTGATCTCGTGCGCCACCTGCCGTGCCATCTCGCCCCACGCCAGCACCCGCGCGGAGCGGATCTCCGAGGTGATGTCCTCCAGCGCCACCACCGCGCCCCCCATCCCGGACTCGTTCCGCAGCCGCCGGAGCCGGAGGCGCACCACCCGTCCGTCGACCTCCACCTCATCCCCGAGCTCCGCCGCTCCCGAGTGCCGGAACTCGCGCACCGCCCGCGCCACCACGGCCGAGATGGAGGTGTCCTCCGGGACCAGGCGCCCCTTCTCCACCCGGGTTCCCAGGATCTGCTCCGCCCGGGCGTTGATCAGCGCCACCCGCCCGGCCGGGTCCAGCGCGAGCACCCCCGTTCCCGCCTCCGCCACCACCGCCTCGGTGCGCCGGGTCTCCCGCACCAGCGCGGCCCGCGTCCGGCGCAGGCGCCGCACCATCTGGTTGAAGGAGCGGTACAACCCCCCGAACTCGTCGCCGCGGCGCTCGGGGAGCCGGACGCGCAGGTTCCCCGCCCCCACCGCGGCGGCGGCACGGCTCAGGTCGTCGATGGGGCGGGCCAGCATCCGCCCCACCAGGAGAGAGAGGACCACCGAGAGCCCCGCTCCCAGAAGGACGGCCAGGAGCACCACGTTCCCCAGCTCCCGCTGCCGGCGCGCGATCTCCCCGGAAGCGAGGGGCGTGGGAGCGGCCAGCACCTGCGGCGGGGAGAGCCGCCGGTAGGCGATGAGGTACTCGCGCCCCCCGAGCTGCTGCTCCTGGAGCTGCTGCACCTCCTCGCTGGTCGCGAAGTCCAGGAAGAGGCGCGGGGGGAGCCAGGTGTTGTACAGCCCGAGGTCCACTACCTCGGGCGGGGCCGCGTCCACGAGGACCCCGTTCTGGTACAGGAGGAGGTCGGCGCGCACGTGCTCCCCCAGCTCCGGGAGCGGCTGCCCGCGGGCCTCGGAGGCCGCCTGCTCCAGCGAGCGCTGCGCCAGCGCGGCGGCGGTGCGCACCACCTCCCGCGAGAGCGCCTGGTACGCGGTGGCGCCGAACAGCGCCATGGGGATGAGGAAGAAGACGAAGAGGGCGAGCGTGAGGCGGCCCCGGAAGGTCCGCGCCCACACCCACTCGGAGGATGCAAGCCCGAGCGGCTCCCCGCACAGCGTCCGCGCCAGCGCCCAGAGCACCTCCATCACCCCCAGCGCCAGCGCGAGCACCAGGAGGGAGCGCACGGCGAGGAGGAGGGGAGAGGGAGTCCGGACCACCAGGTGGGCGTGCATGGAGCCCGACGGGAACCGCACTACCGTCTCGCTGCGCCACCCCGCCGGAGTCCGGAGCCAGCGCATCTCCGCGGGTGGCCCGCCGTCCGCGGGGGGAGCCGCCCGCGCCGCGCCCGCCCCCCCGGCCACCGGGACCAGCGAGAGCGAGGTGCCCTCGCGGTCCTCCTCGGGCTCCCGCCCGGGGTCGAGGAAGCGGGCCAGCACGCTGGAGCGGCCGAGGTGGGTGCGG
>DATAAL010000323.1:0-13290 GCA_036260145.1 Longimicrobiaceae bacterium
GGCGCTCATGGCGGCTCTCTGCCTGGGAGTCATCGGCGTCTCCCTCGTATATCGGGGACAGCGCTTCCACTACGTGGTGTACGTCGCCTACTACGCCGTCACCTTCTGGGTCATCCTCCTCAACCTGATGAACCGGCTCACTCCCGAGTACGCGCTGGGCCTGATCGTGGTGGTCTCGATCATCAGCGCCGCCTTCCGGGAGCAGCAGCATCTCCTCCTGTACGTCCTGACCACGCTGGCCGCCTTCCTCTTCACGACAGCCTTCGTCTCCCTGCCCCTGATGAGCCCGCTGCTCGTGGCCAGCTACCTGGGAGTCGTCTGCGCCCTCTCGTACCTGGTGCTCGGCGCCCGGCTCGCCACGCAGGCGGAGCTCGCCGCCAGCGAGGAGCGCTACGCCCTGGCGGCGATCGGAGCGAACGACGGGCTGTGGGACTGGGACCTGCGCACCGGCCGGGTCTACTACTCCCCGCGCTGGAAGGCGATGTTGGGGTACCGGGAGGACGAGGTGGAGGACTCTCCGGGGGAGTGGTTCGACCGGATCCACTCGGAGGACGCCGCGCAGGTCGCCGCGCGGATCGAGTCGTACCGCAGGGGGGCGGCGCAGCACTTCGAGATCGAGCACCGGATGCTGCACCGGGACGGCGACTACCGCTGGATGCTCAGCCGGGGCGTGGCGCTTGCGGGGAGGGACGGGACCAGCTCGCGGATGGCGGGGTCGCTCAGCGACATCACGGAGCGCAGGCGTGCCGAGGAGCAACTCCTCCACAACGCGCTGTACGACGCGCTCACGGGGCTCCCGAACCGGGCTCTCCTCATGGACCGGCTGGAGCTGGCGGTGCGCCGCAACAAGCGGCACCCGGAGTCCACCTTCGCGGTGCTGTTCGTGGACCTGGACC
The DNA here is from genome assembly GCA_036260145.1 of Longimicrobiaceae bacterium. GTDB lineage: Bacteria > Gemmatimonadota > Gemmatimonadetes > Longimicrobiales > Longimicrobiaceae > JAFAYN01. Next base: position 897 of record DATAAL010000323.1, read on the forward strand.
GCTTCAAGGTGGTCAACGACGGACTCGGCCACGCGGTGGGAGACGAGCTCCTGATCGCCGTCGGGAAGCGGGTGGGGACGGTGCTCCGGCAGCAGGACACCGTGGCGCGCCTGGGTGGGGACGAGTTCGTGATCCTGCTGGAGGACATCGCGGAGGTGGGGGAGGCCACCCGGATCGCCGACCGGGTCCTGGAGGAGCTGGAAAGGCCGTTCGACGCGAGCGGATACGAGATCTTCACCTCCGCCAGCATCGGGATCGCCATCGGGGGAGGGGATGCGCACGCCGCGGAGCTGGTGCGGGACGCGGACACCGCTATGTACCGCGCCAAAGCGGAGGGGAAGTCGCGCGTGGCGCTCTTCGGGGCGGAGATGCACGCGGAGGCCATGGCGCGCCTCAACCGCGAGGCCGACCTCCGGCGGGCTCTGGAGCGCGACGAGATCCGCATCCACTACCAGCCCATCGTGGCGCTCGACACCGGCCGGCTCGCCGGCTTCGAGGCGCTGGCGCGCTGGGAGCATCCCGACCGGGGGCTCCTGTATCCCGGCGAGTTCATCCCGCTGGCCGAGGAAACGGGGATGATCGTGCCGATCGGCGCGCGCATTCTCCGCGTGGCCTGCGAGCAGTTCTGCGCGTGGCTGGACGGGCTCGGGGCGGAACGCCCGCTCACGCTCAGCATCAACCTCTCCGCCCGGCAGTTCGGACACCCCAACCTGCTCCGGGAGATCGACGAGGTTCTGCAGGAGACGGGGCTGGACCCCGCCATGCTCCAGCTGGAGCTCACGGAGAGTCTCCTCATGCGCGACGCGGAGGCGACCGTGGCGGCGCTGGCGCAGCTCCGCTCGCGCGGGATCCGGCTGGCCATCGACGACTTCGGGACGGGCTACTCCTCCCTCAGCTACCTGCAGCGGTTCCCCATCGCCACGCTCAAGATCGACCGCTCCTTCGTGCGGGGCCTCACCCCGGTCTCCAACCAGTCACAGCTGGTGGAGACCATGATGTCGCTGGCCCGCGGCCTGGGGATGAGCGTGGTGGCGGAGGGAGTGGAGACGGAGGAGCAGCTCGCCGAGCTGCGCCGGCTGGGGTGCCTCAGGGCGCAGGGCTTCCTCTTCGCGCAGGCGCTGGAGCCCATCGCCGCGGCGGCGCTGATCGCCGACAGCTCGTTCCGCTGGACGAGGGAGACCGCCGGGGTGGGTTGATACCCACTGCCGGGGAGCACCCAGGGGTCGGGCGGGGGAAAACCTCCCGCCCGACCTCCGTTTTCGGGCGTGGTCAGGTTCTCCGCCCTCCCTTTCTCCCGCGCCCCGCCCGGCGTATCTTCCCGCCGTCGGCGACACTCTTTATTCGTTCCGGGACGGGAAGCGACGTGGATCACAACCGCATCCTCATCATAGACTACGGCTCGCAGTTCACCCAGCTCATCGCCCGGCGCATCCGGGAGGAGCGGGTATACTGCGAGATCCACCCTCCCACGCGCTCGGTCGACTGGATCCGGGAGTGGGCGCCCAGGGGGATCATCCTGTCCGGCGGGCCCTCCTCGGTATACGGCGAGGACGTGCCCACCACCGAGCCGGAGCTGCTCCGCGTGGGGATCCCCGTGCTGGGGGTATGCTACGGAATGCAGCTGATCACCTATCTGGAGGGGGGGGTGGTGGAGCGCGGCAGGCGCGAGTACGGCCGCGCGCAGGTCACGGTGCAGGAGCCCACGGGGATCTTCGAGGGGTTCGGGGCGGGGGAGGCCACCCAGGTGTGGATGAGCCACGGCGACCACGTGGTGGAGCCCCCGCCGGGGTACCGCCTCCTCGCCAGGACCGAGGGACTTCCCTGGGCGGCCTTCGTCGCGGAGGACCGGCCCGTTTACGGGGTGCAGTTCCATCTGGAGGTGGCGCACACCGTTCGCGGTGCCGACATGATCGGCAACTTCGTGTTCCGCGTCTGCGGGTGCGAGCCCACCTGGACGGCCGGCTCGTTCATCGAGAACGAGCTGGTCCGCATCCGCGAGATGGTCGGCGACGCCCAGGTGATCTGCGGGCTCTCCGGCGGGGTGGACTCGTCGGTGGCCGCGACGCTGGTGCACCGCGCCATCGGTGACCAGCTCACCAACGTGTTCGTCGACACCGGGCTGCTCCGCAGGGGAGAGCGCGAGGCGGTGGAGCGCACCTTCCGCGCGCACCTGGGGATGAAGCTGGAGGTGGTGGACGCCTCCGCGCTCTTCCTGGAGCGGCTGGCGGGGGTCGAAGAGCCGGAGCGGAAGCGCAAGATCATCGGCAACACCTTCATCGACGTGTTCGAGGACGTGGTCGCCCGGGCCGGCTCCGGCGCCCGGTTCCTGGTGCAGGGGACGCTCTATCCCGACGTGATCGAGTCGCTCTCGGTGAAGGGGCCCTCCGCCACCATCAAGACGCACCACAACGTGGGCGGGCTCAAGGAGGAGATGAATTTCGAGCTGATCGAGCCCCTCCGCGAGCTGTTCAAGGACGAGGTTCGGCAGGTGGGGCGCGAGCTGGGGCTCCCCGAGGAGATGGTGGGCCGGCACCCGTTCCCGGGTCCGGGGCTGGCGATCCGGGTGCTGGGGGCGGTGGACCGGCGCGAGCTGGATGTGCTCCGCCAGGCGGACGCCATCTACCTGGAGGAGATCCGCGCCGCCGGCCTGTACGACGACATCTGGCAGGCGTTCGCGGTGCTGCTCCCGGTGCGCTCGGTGGGGGTGATGGGCGACGAGCGGACGTACGAGAACGTCTGCGCGCTGCGGGCGGTGACCTCGCGCGACGGGATGACGGCGGACTGGTACCCGTTTCCCCACGACGTGCTGGCCCGGATCTCCACGCGGATCATCAACGAGGTGGACGGGATCAACCGGGTGTGCTACGACGTGTCCTCGAAGCCGCCGGCCACGATCGAATGGGAGTAGCGGCATTGGCTACAGAGCCCCGCGAACCGCGCGGGGCCCGCGTGAGCCTGCCGGAGCAGCGGGGTCCATCGCCAGGCGACGGACCCCGCTCCCGTTCAGGTGGGATGAATCCCGGACCTCCTATCTCCCCTGCGCCCTCGCCCGCTCCCTCGGAGCAATCATGGTGGCACCCGGGGTGTCCACCTGGAAGCCCGCCACCAGGCTGCGCAGCCTCGAGGCCAGCGCACCGAGGGACATGTCCGACCCTTCCTCCTCGGGAGAGTCGCCATCCCGCGAGCCGCCTGCGAGCGACGAGATGGTGACCATGGTGGTCTCCAGCTGCTCGGCCAGGGCGGACATCTCCTCGGCGGAGGCGGCGTTCTCCTCCGCGACGGCGGCCACGTTCCCCAGCACCGCCGAGGTCTCGCGTACCCGTTCGGAGATCTGGCGCGTGTCGGCGGAGAGCTCGTGCACCAGCCTCTCCGTGGTCTCCAGCGCGTGGAAGATCCCCTCCAGCGCGTCACCCACCTGGTGCGCCTGGCCCACGGTGCCCTGCACCTCTGCGGCGCTCCGCTCGATCGCGGCGACCGTCTGGTCCATGTCGCGCCGCATCTCCCCCACCACCGCCACGGTGCGGGACGCGGCACCCGCTGCGCCCTCCGCCAGCTTGCGGACCTCCTCGGCCACCACCGCAAAGCCGCGGCCATGCTCCCCGGCGCGGGCCGCCTCGATGGCCGCGTTCAGCGCCAGCAGGTTGGTCTGCCGGGCGATCCCCGTGATGGTCCCCACGAAGCCCTCGATCTGCTCCGAGTGGCGCTGCAGACGCCGCACCTGCTCGGTGTTCTCGCCCACCACGCGGGACACGTCCGCCGTGGCCCGGGCGATCTCCGTCACCGTCTCGCCGCTGCGACGGGCCGTCGCCACCGTGTCCCGGATGGACACGGCCATCCGCTCCGCGCCGGCCGCGATGCTCCCGACCGACCCGGCGATCTTTTCCGTCTGGGTGAACGCGTGCTGCGCCGAGGCGGCCTGCTCCTCGGCTCCTGCGGTGATCTGCGCCACCGCGGAGTTCAGGTGCTGCACCGCGGAGCGCGTTTCCCACGCCAGGGAGGCGATCTCTCCGCCATGGCCGTCGAGGGTGGCGCTGGTCCCCTGGATCTGCGCGATCACGGCTCTCAGGTCGCGCGTCATCCGGTTGAACGAGTGCGCCATCTCCCCGATCTCGTCGCTGCCGGTCACCCGCACGTCATCGCCCGTCAGGTCACCGGCGGCGATCCGCTGCGCCCGGGCCGCGACGCGCACCACGGGGTCGGTCACGACACGGTTGAGCGCCCACGCGATCGTCAACCCGGCCAGGAGGAGCGCGGCCAGGCCCAGCACCCCGGTCCACTGCGCGGCGGCCCCGGTCCGGTCGGCCTCCGCCGTCAGCGTCGTCCCGGCGCTGGTGTGGGAGTCCTCCAGCTTCCCCAGCAGCACCCGGAGCGAGTCCAGCTCCGCCACCAGCGCCGCGGTGCGTGCGCGCGACTCCGGATCGGTGGCCGCGTCGCCCCGGGCGATCCGGTCGGCGATCTCCTCCCCGCTGGCCGCGACGCGCGCCCTGGCGTCCACCGCCGTCCTCGCCAGCTCCCGGCGCTCCTGCGAGAGACCGTCGAGCGCCAGGTAGCGGTTCAGCCGTTCCTCCGTCTGCCCGATGTTCTCGGCGAAGAAGTCCAGCCAGTACCTGCGCGTCTCGGCGTCCTCCGCCTGGGCGGCGCGGTCGAGAGCGAGCACCACCTGGTAACCGTCGCGGTCGATGTTGAGCACCAGCCCCAGTCCGGCCAGCTCGCGGGTGGCCAGCTCGCGCGTGAGCACGCGGCTGCGCCCGGCGGGGACGAGGATCCCTGCCACGCATCCCGCGGCGATCAGCAGCAGGAGGGCGAATCCGCCACGCAGCTTCCAGGCGAAGGGCCAGTCGCGGACGGAGCGGAACCCGAGAGAGAAGCTGGTCCTCCCGGAGGGTGGGCGATCGGGTTGAATCATGTTCGTGGGAAACTTCAGGGGCACGCCGTCACGAGGGACGTGCGGACGGGATGGATCGGCGCATCGGGGACGCCCCGAATCCCGATGTTATTGGGAGGAGCGACGGAAAGTAGGAGGTTTTCCCTTCCCGGGCAAGCCGCCGCGCAGCGTGCCTCCGGAGCACGCCGGCTACCTCACGAAGGCTCGGCTTGCGGTAGGGGCGACTGAAGCGCATAGTTGCCCTGTGCCGGCGATCGCCTCCACCCGCCCCCTCGACACCACCTCCATGAGAGCACCCCCGGCCCTCCCGCTGCTCCTGCTGCTCGCGGCCTGTGGCACCGCCATGGCTCCCCCTGTCTCCTCCGGTCCGGTCAGGGAGAGCGCTTCCGATACCGCGAGGGTACCCGTGGAGAGCGCGGAGAACAGCGCCTCCGCGCAGCTTCGCCAGCTCTTCGCGGACGACTGGGAGTTCCGGATGCGCGAGAACCCCCTGTCGGCGACCTTCTACGGCGACCACCGCTTCAACGACCGCCTCCCCTCCGTGACCGTCGCCGACCAGGCGCGGCGGGCGGAGCAGACCCGGGGCTTCCTGGAGCGCTTGGCGCGGATCGACCGCTCCGTCCTCCCTGCCGAGGAGCGGGTCAGCTACGACATCTACCGGCGTCTGCGGGAGGAGGACCTCGCGGAGTTCCGGTTCCGCGAGTACCTGATGCCCATCACCAACCGCGAGGGGTTCCACACCTCGTTCGTCGAGCTGGGGGAGCGGGTCCCGCTGAACACCGTCCGTGACTACGAGAACTACGTCGCCCGGCTCCGCGGCTTCCGGGAATACGCGCGCCAGCACGTGGAGCTGATGCGGCAGGGGGTGCGGGAAGGGCTCGTGCTCCCCGCCGTGGTGCTGCAGGGGGTGGAGGAGACCATCCGCCCCCACGTGGTGGACGACCCCACGAAGAGCCTTCTCTGGAAGCCGTTCGCGAGCTTCCCGGCCTCCGTCCCCGAGGGGGAGCGCGCCCGCCTGGCCACGGCGGGGCGCGATGCCATCCAGGGCTCCGTGGCGCCGGGGTACCGGGAGTTCCTGGAGTTCATGACCCGCGAATACGTTCCGGCAGCGCGCGCCGGAATCGGGGCCTCGGAGCTCCCGGAGGGCCGGGCGTACTACGAGAGCCGGGTGCGCCGGTACACCACCCTTGACGTCACCCCGGAGCAGGTCCACCAGACCGGGCTGGCCGAGGTAGCGAGGATCCGGGCGGAGATGGAGGCGGTGATCCGCAGGACCGGGTTCCGGGGGAGCTTCCAGGAGTTCGTGCGGTTCCTCCGTACCGATCCGCGCTTCTACGCCCGCACCCCCGAGGAGCTTCTGCAGCGCACCTCGCTGGTGCTCAAGCGGATGGACGGGGAGCTCCCTCGCCTCTTCGGGAGGCTCCCGCGCATGCCGTACGGGATCCGCGAGATCCCGGCGTACCTGGCGCCGCGGACGACCACCGCGTACTACTCGCGCCCGGCGGGCGACGGTACCCGGTCCGGGACCTACTGGGTCAACACCTACGACCTCCCGAGCCGTCCGCTCTACGAGATCGAGGCGCTCTCCCTGCACGAGGCGGTTCCTGGGCACCACCTGCAGATCGCGCTGCAGCAGGAGCTGGAGGACATCCCCCCCTTCCGCCGCTTCACCGGGTTCACGGCCTTCACCGAGGGGTGGGGGCTGTACGCGGAGCGGCTGGGGCTGGAGAGCGGGTTCTACACCGATCCGTACAGCGACTTCGGCCGGCTGACGTACGAGATGTGGCGGGCGTGCCGCCTGGTGGTGGACACCGGGATGCACTACAAGGGGTGGACACGGCAGCAGGCTATCGATTTCATGGCCGAGAACTCCGCGCTCACCCTCCTCAACATCCGCAACGAGGTGGACCGTTATATCGCCTGGCCGGGACAGGCGCTCGCGTACAAGACCGGGGAGATGAAGATCCGCGAGCTGCGGGCTTTCGCTGAGCGCGAGCTGGGGACCCGGTTCGACGTGCGCCGATTCCACGACGTGGTGCTGGGGAGCGGGGCCGTCCCCCTCACCGTGCTGGAGGAGAACGTCCGCGCCTACGTGGCGCGCGAGAAGGGCGTCGCGCAGTAGCCGTATTCTCCCGACAGCGAGATCCTGCCTTGCGCCTGATCCCCCGGGCCGTGCACACCTATGCCCGCGACGCGGCGGGCGCCTTCCAGAAGACCCCCATCGAGGTCGCAATTGGCGTCGCCCTGGCGGTCGTGTTCTCGATCGCCCTCCGCCGCGATGCCGAGGAGATGTGGGCGCGCGCCGCGGCCTCGGCGGGGATCACCCTCCTCACGCTGAGGAGGGGTCGGGCACCCCGGAGACGGGACCGCTCAAGATCACCAGTGCCAACGGCATGGTGGTCGTCGGAGGGGAGTAGGGGAGATCAGCCGGGAGGGCCGGGGCCGGCGGAGAGCGCCCGGAGCGCCTCCCGCGCGCGCGCCAGGTGGTGGTCGTCGTGCTCCGCCACGAAGTACACCCAGTCGATCAGCCGGACGGGCCGCCGCAGGCGGGGGTGCATACTGGTGATCTCCACCTCCTGCTCCGACAGCCGCTCCAGCCGGAGCACCAGGGCCTCGCGTCGAGCGCGGAAGCCCTCGACCAGACGGGCCGTCGGAGTGCCGTTGTGGCGCGCCTCCTCGGTCCTCCGGTTGGTCATGTCGGCGGCGGTGAGCACCTCCGCGCGCGCCAGGAACTCCCCGAGCCGCCGCTCGTCCAGAGCGTGAAGGTCGTCCAGGTGCCCGACGTGCTCCTTGGCCGACCACCCGCCGCGGATCCGCGTCCCGAGCACCTCCTCCGGGACGCCGGCTACGAGGGCGGCCGCGCGCGCGGGCGTGCCGCGGACGCGCTCCAGCACCGCCGGGAAGACGCCCGCAGGCAGGTCGAAGGAAAAGGTCCGGGACGTCCAGTCCATCTGGTGGATCATGCGGCCTCCCCGGGCAGGCGCGTGAGCAGGTGGTGGTTGCATAATTGGTGGGGTCTCCGGGCAGCGCAAGAATGAATCGGGGGACGGGGTGCCTGCTTGACACCTGTTCGCGGAGAGCGGCATCTTTGCGCGACCCTGTCAGGCCACGCACCACCCGCCGATGACCACGCAGACCCGGACCGACCCGACCCTGGAACTCCTGGAGCAGTTCCGCGCCGGGAAGCGCCTTGCCCTGGCCCGCGCCATCTCCATCGTGGAGAACGGGCAGCCGGGGTTCGAGACCCTCCTGCACGAGCTGCACTCCGACCTCGGCCGCGCGCAGCGGGTGGGGGTCACCGGACCGCCCGGGGCGGGGAAGTCCACCCTGACGTCGAAGCTGGCGATGGAGTTCCGGACGCAGGACGAGCGGGTGGGGATCGTCGCCGTGGACCCCTCCTCGCCGTTCACCGGTGGCGCGCTCCTCGGCGACCGCATCCGGATGAACAACATCTCCACCGACCCGGGCGTCTTCATCCGCTCCATGGCGGCGCGCGGCTCCCTGGGCGGGCTGGCGACCACCACCAGCGAGGTAGCCGACCTGATGGATGCCTACGGGTGCGGCCGGGTGATCCTGGAGACGGTGGGGGTGGGGCAGTCGGAGCTGGAGATCGCCGAGACCGCGGACACCACGGTGGTGGTGCTGGTCCCCGAGTCGGGCGACTCCATCCAGGCGATGAAGGCGGGGCTGATGGAGATCGCGGACGTGTTCGTGATCAACAAGGCAGACCGCCCCGGCGCCGACCGGCTGGCGCAGGAGATCGAGGTGATGCTGCACATGCGCCTGGGGGACGGGATGCCCGCCGCGGCGGGGCACCATGGTGTCTCCCTCCGCAGCGTCGGCAGGGCGGCGCGGGAGCGGAGCCGCCAGGTGGCGGAGGAGCAGGGAGGGTGGGTCATCCCCGTCCTCAAGACCGTGGCGCAGTCCGGCGAGGGGATCGGGGAGCTGGCCCGAACGCTGGACCGGCATGCGGTGTACTTGCAGGAGAGCGGAGAGCTTTCGCGCCGGCGGCAGCGCCGCCTGGCGGAGCGCGTCCGGGCGGTGGTGGACCGCGAGATAAAGAAGCTCGCCTGGGTGGATGGGCGCGGCGAGGAGATCCTGGAGGAATCGCTCCCCGCGCTGGAGTCGGGGATGGAGTCTCCCTATACCGTTGCGGCGCGGATCGTGCGAGCGATCGGCCTCGAAACCCCCTGAAGGACCGGAACATGAGCTCGATCGACTACGGTGTGTCGCCCGACGCGCTCCTGGAGCGGATCGCGGAGAAGGAGCAGGAGATCGCGGAGCTGAAAGCCCGCCTCCGCAACTGGGAAGCGGCGTACGGGCGGACGCCGAAGCGGGACGCCAACTTCACCACCGTCTCGGGGGCGGAGGTGAAGCCGCTCTACACTCCCCTCGACCGTCCGGAGCCCGCGGCGGAGGAGGCGGAGTTCTACAACGAGCGGATCGGCTTCCCCGGCGAGTTCCCCTTCACCCGGGGGCCCTACGGGACGATGTACCGGACCCGGCTCTGGACCATGCGCCAGTTCGCCGGCTTCGGGACCGCCGAGGAGACCAACGCGCGCTACCACTTCCTCCTGGAGCGGGGGCAGACGGGGCTCTCCGTGGCCTTCGACTTCCCCACCCTGATGGGGTATGACTCCGATCACCCCCGCTCGCTGGGCGAGGTGGGGAAGTGCGGCGTCGCCGTCTCCTCGCTGGACGACATGGAGACGCTGTTCCGCGGGATCCCGCTGGACCAGGTCTCCGTCTCCATGACCATCAACGGCCCGGCGATCATCCTCTTCTGCTTCTACGTGGTCGCCGCGGAGAAGCAGGGGGTGCCGTTCCACCAGCTCCGCGGAACGGTGCAGAACGACATCCTCAAGGAGTACCAGGCGCAGCACGCCTGGGTGTACCCGCCGGAGCCGGCGCTCCGCCTGGTCATCGACATGTTCGAGTGGGCGTCGAAGAACGCGCCCAAGTACAACCCGATCTCCATCTCCGGCTACCACATCCGCGAGGCGGGCGCCACCGCGGCCCAGGAGCTGGCGTACACGCTGCGCAACGGCTTCGAGTACGTGGAGCGGGGGACCGCGCGTGGGCTGGACGTGGACGACTTCGCGCCGCGGCTCTCCTTCTTCTGGGACGTCCACAACGACTTCTTCGAGGAGATCGCCAAGTTCCGCGCGGCACGCCGGATCTGGGCCCGCCACCTGCGCGACAAGTACGGGGCGAAGAACCCGGAGAGCTGGCGCCTCCGCACCCACGCGCAGACCGCGGGGGTGACGCTGACGGCGCAGCAGCCGGAGAACAACATCGTCCGCGTGGCCTACCAGGCGCTGGCGGCGGTGCTGGGTGGGACGCAGTCGCTGCACACCAATTCCATGGACGAGACGCTGGCGCTCCCCACCGAGAAGGCGGTGCAGATCGCGCTGCGCACGCAGCAGGTCCTCGCCTACGAGACGGGGGTGGCGAACACCATCGATCCGCTGGCCGGCTCGTACTACGTCGAGGCGCTCACCGACCAGCTGGAGGCCGAGGCGGAGGAGATCTTCGCGGAGGTGGACCGGCTGGGGGGCGTGGTCCCGGGGATCGAGGTGGGGTACTTCCAGCGGGAGATCGCCCGCTCGGCGATGCGCCAGCAGATCGAGATCGAGAACCGGGAGCGGGTGATCGTCGGGGTGAACGAGTTCACCGTGGAGGGGGAGGAGCTGGAGATCCCGCTCCTCAGGATCACCGAGGAGGCGGAGCTGCGGCAGCGCGAGCGCATGGCCGCCATGCGCGCCCGCCGCGACCAGGCGGAGGTGGACCGCACCCTGAAGGCGCTGCAGGACGCCGCCCGCTCCGGGGAGAACGTGGTCCCGCCGATGCTGGACGCGGTGCGCGCCTACGCCACCCTGTACGAGATCCGCGCGGCGATGGAGGAGGTGTTCGGGGCGTACCAGGAGCCGGTGTTCTTCTAGGAGGCGCACCCATGGCGCACACGGCGGTACCCGGTGTCGTGACGGCCGAAGAGCTGCTCCGGATGCCCCGCGGCCGGGTCCGGCGTGAGCTGGTGCGCGGGGTGGTGCGGGAGATGACGCCCGCCGGGTACGGACACGGGAAGGTGGCGATGCGCCTGGGATCGCGTCTGGATGTGCACGTCGAGGAGAATGACCTCGGTGTCGTCGTTGCTGCCGAGACCGGCTTCAGGATCGCGTCCAGCCCGGATACGGTCCGCGCCCCGGATGTGGCCTTCGTGCGGCGGGAGCGGGCGGAGGAGGTCGGCGACGACGAGGGGTTCTGGCCCGGCGCCCCCGACCTGGCCGTCGAGGTAGTCTCTCCGAACGACTCCTTCGGCGAGGTGGAGGAGAAGGTCTTCGACTGGCTCTCCGCCGGCTGCCGCATGGTGGTGGTCGTGGACCCGCGCAAGCGGACGGCCACCGTCTACCGGTCGCGCAGCGACATCACCGTGCTCGCCGAGGACGAAGAGCTGGACGGTGGTGACGTGGTCCCGGGCTGGAGACTGCCCGTCCGGGAGCTCTTCGCGTAGCCTCCGGAGCTGGTCCGAGGCTCGGGAAGGTCCGGGCGCAGCGGGGGCCGGGAACCGAGGTTCCCGGCCCCCGCTTTTTCGGTCTGCCGTCTGTCACTAATCTTCCCTGGCGCACGTAGAGACCACCGACGCAACCTCCAGCTCTCACGCGCTGCTTTGTCCGGCATCCTCACCCTGCTCATGGGTCGCACCCTCTGCGACCGCTACCGCATCGATTCGGTGATCGGCGCGGGGGGGATGGGCGCGGTCTGCCGGGCGTACGACGCCAAGCTGGAGCGGGAGGTCGCCATCAAGGTGATGACCGCGGTGGTCCCCGATCCGGGGGAGCTGGAGCGGCTGCGCGGACGCTTCTACCGCGAGGCGCGGGCGGCCGCCCGCCTCCGGCACCCCAACGTGGTGACGGTGCACGACTACGGGACCGATCCCTCGCTGGGGATCGATTTCCTGGTGATGGAGCTACTGGTGGGGGAGGACCTGGCCGCGCGGATGCGCCGCGCGGGGGGGCCGCTCCCGGTGGTCGAGGCGCTGGAGATCCTGCGGGAAGCGGCGATGGGACTCGCGGCAGGGCACCGCGTGGGCCTGGTGCACCGCGACGTGAAGCCGGGAAACCTGTACCTGGTGGCGGAGAGGGTGGGGTGGGAGGTCAAGATCCTGGACTTCGGGATCGCGCAGATGGACGCGCCGGAGGACGGTACGGTGACGCGCCTGACCGTGGCCGCCGCGCCGCACACGCCGCGCTATGCCTCGCCCGAGCAGCTCCGGGGCGAGACGGCGCTGACGCCCGCGACCGATGTCTACAGCCTGGCGCTCACCGGGGTGGAGATGCTCGTGGGAAGGTACCCGGAGGGGGTGAACACCGATCCCACGGACCGGGCTGCGGTGCGCGCCCTCAAGGCCGTGGTGACCGGTCCGCCGGAGCTGTCGATCGGTGCGGCCTCGGTGCTACGCCGCGCGCTCCGGATCGACCCGGCGGCCCGCTACCCGGATGCCGGCGCATT
>DATAAL010000324.1:0-3124 GCA_036260145.1 Longimicrobiaceae bacterium
CGCCCACCCCAATTCGGGCGGTGCCGAACGCTCGGTGCGTTGACGGTTAGCGGTAGACCTTCATGTACGTCGGTACGTCCCGCAGCCACGCGGGACGGCGAGCGGTGCGGGCACCGGCCAACCAAGGCAATAACGAGGATCGGGGAGCTTATGATGGCCTCTGACCTTGCGGCGTTCCTCTCGCGGCACAAACCGCTGGGTGAGACGACGGCGGCGTGGGGCAACGGCACTATCCCCCTGCGCGTCACCGGCTACCTGTCTCAGGAGGCGCCGCCGGACGAATACGTCACCTCGGTGCGCTGCGTGGTCTTCAAGGGCGACGACGTCCTGGTGATGCGCGATGCCGAAGGACGGCACCTCCTCCCCGGCGGCCAGCGCGAGCCGGGCGAGACCCTGGACGAGACCTTACGCCGCGAGCTCCTGGAAGAGACCGGCTGGATGATCGACACCCCGCTCCCCATCGGGTTCGTGCATCTCCACCACCTCGGCCCCCGACCACCGGACTTCGAGTCCGCCTACCCGGACTTCCTGTGGGCCATCTACACCGCCGAGGCCGTCGTCTTCGAGCCCGGGGTGAAGCTCTCAGACGAAGGCGAGTTGGAGGCCACCTTCCACCCCCTGACGGAGATCGCCAACCTGGCCCTCCCGGAGGAGAGCCTGCTCTACCTCGAGGCCGCCATCAAGGCCCGCGCTCCCCAGCGAGTCGCCAGCAGCGAGTAGCTCATCCTTCTCCCTCTCCCCGAGACTCCCCCTCCCCCCCGCAGGGGGAGGGAGGCTTGGGGGCGAGGGCGTTAGGCTACTTCACATACCGCCTCACTCCCCGTCCACCGATTGAACTTCCCCTCCGGCGGATGGGAGGCCAGCCGGGTGCGGGTCGCCCGCCACAGGTCAGCCCACACCCGCCAGTCGTGCACCTCCGTCTCCGGCGCCTGCCGGCTACGCACCACGAAGGCCGGAAACCACGGGCGCCCGGTGGGCTGGCCAATGGGCTGGTAGCGCAAGTCGAAGCTCCACCGCACACCGTCGCTGAGATTACGCAACGAGGCGTGCATCGTGCGCCGGTGCAGGAACAGCACCCCTCCGCGCTTGATCGGCACCGGCGTGTACTCCGAACCGCGGATCGAATCCGGGATGTGCAGCGCCTTGCGCCCTTCGGTGCGCCCAGGGCAATGGGTCACCAGCCCGCGCTTGTGGCTCTGCGGCACGACGCAGAGACAGCCGTTCTCCACCGTGGCGTCCGTCACCGGAAGCCACACGGTGAGCATCTCCGTCTCGTCCACCTCCGGCAGGGCCACGCCCTGGTCCTGGTGCCAGTCGGTCTGTCCTACCAGCGTGTTCCGGAACTCCGTGGGCAGCAGGCTCTCCGGCGGCTTGATCCGCACGTGCTGAATAGGATTGGAGAGAATCTCCGGGCCGATCAGCTCCTCCACGGCGTCGATCAGCCGCGGACTGGTGAGCAGCTGGAACACCGCCGGCCCCAGGTGGATCGGCGTCTCCTCGGTGACCCCGGAGAACGGGAGTGAGATGTCGAACGGGCCGTAGCCCTTGGGACCGGTCTCGTTCAGCACCCGCGCCAGGCGCTGTACGAAAGGCAGCTCGGCATACGTGGAGCTGATCTTGCCCGCCGCGTGCCACGTCGCGGCCAGCTCGTCCAGCACACGCGAGTACTCCTCCACCACCGGATCGAGGTCACGCTTGACGTCGAGGACGTCCTCCACCACCAGATAGCCTTGATCCCGGAACCGCTCCACGTCCACCTGCACCCCGGCTGCGACCGTCATGCAGCTGCTCCTTCCTCCGATGCCCCGCTCGCGAGAGGTCCGTTACCTCTTTGCTACCTCACGGCGCATCGCCGCGGCTCACTATAGGACGAGAGGCGAGCCCCGTCTAGCCGGCAGGAGGGCACGAGGGGCTACGACTGCCAGGCCAGGCGCCGGCCGTCGGCCCCGAAGGCGTGTAGCCGGTCAAGGTCGAACGCCAGGCGCAGCGGCGTCCCCGGAGGGATGCGCTCGCTCTGCTCCAGCCGGGCCACGATCTCCGGGGCGTCCCCGGGCCGCAGCGCCGCCGCGCCGGTGCCCAGGGTCACGCCAGGGGGCACGATCGTACAGGTGAGGAGCTGCTGCCGCTCGGTCACTAGTGGCTCAGACACCACCGTGCGCACCTCGAGCGCCGGCTCGTCGTCCCGAGCCAGTCGCATGGCCTCGGGGCGCAGCCCGACCCTGACCGCCCCCGGCGGCAGCCCCCGCGCCGGCCCCGGCGGCAGCCACTGCGCGTCGAACAGATTCATCGGCGGACTCCCCACGAACCCGGCCACGAACGCCGTCAGCGGCCGATCGTACACCTCCCGATACGTCCCCACCTGCTCGATGCGGCCCCGGCGCATCACCGCCAGTCGTTCACAGATCGCGATCGCTTCCGTTTGATCGTGGGTGACGTAAAACGTGGTGATGCCGAAGCGACGGATCAGACGCCGAATCTCCACCCGCGTCTGCGCCCGGAGCTTCGCATCCAGATTGGAGAGCGGCTCGTCGAAGAGGAAGGCCCGTGGATTACGGATGATGCAGCGCCCGATGGCCACCCGCTGCTGCTGCCCCCCGGACAGCTCCTTGGGCTTCCGATTGAGCAGCTCGCGAAAGCCCGGCCCCATGATCTGGCACACCTCCACCATCCGCTCCTCGGTCTCCGGCTCCCGGCGGTGCATCTTGAAGAAGAAGCCCAGGTTGCGCTTGGAGTCCATGTGCGGGTAGAGGGCATAGTTCTGGAAGACCATCCCGATCCCTCGCTCTTGAGCGCCGACGCGCGTGACGTCCTGGCCGTCGAAGGCGATGGTGCCGCGGTCAGGAGCTTCCAGCCCCGCGATGAGGCGCAGGAGGGTCGTCTTCCCGCAGCCGGATGGGCCGAGCACGGCCAGCGACTCGCCATGCTCGACGTGCAGCGTCACGCCGTCGACCGCCGGCGCGCCGAAGGACCGCGTCACATCGACGAGTGAGACAGATGCCATGCGCCTCAGGCTAGCCCCATACCCTATGCCGGTCAACCCAGTAGCGAGTCCCGAGTCCCGAGTCCCGAGTCCCGAGTCCCGAGTCCCGAGTCCCGAGAAGCCGCCCCCACCAGTGCTCTCCCC
>DATAAL010000325.1:0-1715 GCA_036260145.1 Longimicrobiaceae bacterium
TCACCACATCCCCGGGGGGAGGGGTCCGGCCTTCGGCCCGGGGGGGTTCTGCGGGGCAGTGCGTCATGCGGGGTCGGTGCGTAGGAGCGTGGGGGAATCGGAGTGCTCCCCGCGGGCGTTGCACGCCGCACGGATAGCGCCCATCGCCCACCGATGCAATGCCCTTGCCCGGGGCTGCCGCCGCTGCGCTCCGGCGTACCCGGGACGCCCTCGGCGCAAATGTTTCCCGACAAGGAAAGGAGTTGCCCGCCGGCCGGGGGAAGCTGGCGCTCCCGCGGGGAGGGGGCGCGGGCGTAAGCGTTTCAGACTCCTTCGGTTGAGCCCCGGGCGCTCCCCGGGGCGGCGGGTGGAACGCGGGTTGCGCCCAGGCAGGCGGATCCCGGCCCGTTCCCCCGGGCCAGGGCGCGGCCGTTCTGCGCTCCGCGGATCCATTCTACGCTCTCCAGCCGCTGCTCAGAGCAAAGCCGCCGAAAGGTGGCGGCGCAGAGCCACGGGGCTACCGCGGGACCCTCTCCGCCATGCTCGCCGGGCCGCCAGCGACTCCGATCCCGTTGCACCGGGACAGCGGGTGGCTGCGTGCCACCGCGCGTCCGCAGCCGCCCCGCGGGGCAAGGAGGACGCTCCCACCCACCCGGACCGGTCATCCCGCCCGCTGCCCGGCGGGCACTTCCCGACAACGGCAAACCCGTCGAAAGGCGGGGACGCAAAGCCCCGAGGCTACGGCGGACGCGCCCGCGCTCCGCTATGCCAGTCGAGCCGCCGAAGAGACCACGCCCATGCACCTCCCTTCCATCCCCCACGTACGTACCCGGACCTCCCTCGCACCCCGCCTCCGTGCGGCACCGGCCGCTCCAGCACGCCGGGGAACGAGCCTCCTGCGCGCCGCAGCGCTGGCCGCCACCGTATCGGTCACGGCGTCCTCCCTGCACGCGCAGTCCTCCCTCCCGGCCACCCTTCCGGCGGTCGCCGCGTCGCCCTTCGAGTCACCGGAGCCCCCCCTGTACCCCGGGCTGCTCATCCCGGTGGACGGAGCGCGTCCCGAACAGCTCCGCGACACGTACCACGCCGGCCGGGGGGCGGGGCGCGAGCACCTGGCCATCGACATCCACGCCCCGCGCGGAACCCCCGTGCGGGCCGCCGCGGACGGCCGGGTCCTCCGGCTCCACACCGGCGACCGCGGCGGCATCTCCCTCTACCAGCTCGGCGCCGACGGCCGGACCCGATACTACTACGCCCACCTCGACCGTTACGCGGAGGGGGTGGCGGAGGGGAGGTACCTCCGCCGGGGCGAGGTGATCGGCTACGTGGGCGACACGGGGAACGCCGCGCCCGGGGACACCCACCTGCACTTCTCTATCTCCCTCCTGGACGACGTGCGCCGCTGGTGGGAGGGGAGCAACGTCAACCCCTACCCCCTGCTGCGCGCCTCCTCCGCGGAGCGCCGACCGGCCCTCCCGAGACGATCCATGGACCTCCTTCCTCCAGCCCACCCATGACCCCCACCCCGGACTGGTCGGCCTGGCTGCTCGTCCCCGCGCTGGCGTGGATCACCCACTGCGTCCTGGTTCGCCTCAGCGCCCTGGTGGAGCCGCGCTGCCGCCGCTGCGGCGGGCGGCGCTGGACGCAGGGGAGGCAGGGCGAGCTGGTGTGCGCCTCGTGTCCCGTGGTGAAGGAGCAGCTGGAAATGGAGCTGGCCGCGTAGAGAGCGGCGGCGG
>DATAAL010000326.1:0-2317 GCA_036260145.1 Longimicrobiaceae bacterium
ACCGTGACGGGAACGATGCGGGCGGTCGTCCTGGAGGGGCCGGGCCGGATCCGGATGGAGGAGACGGCGATCCCGGAGCCGGGTCCCGGGCAGGTGCGTATCCGGCTGGAGGGGTGCGGGGTGTGCGCCTCCAACCTGACCCCCTGGGGGGGCCCGGAGTGGATGCGGTTCCCCACCGAGCCGGGGGCGCTGGGGCACGAGGGGTGGGGCGTGGTGGACGCGGTGGGCGAGGGGGTGGAGAGCGTCGGCGTGGGCGAGCGGGTGGCGGCGCTCTCCTACCGGTCGTACGCGGAGTACGACCTGGCCGACGCGGACGCCGTGGTCCCGCTCCCGGACTCGCTCGCCGGGCAGCCCTTCCCGGGGGAGCCGCTCGGGTGCGCCATGAACATCTTCCGCCGCAGCGAGATCCGCGCGGGGCAGACGGTGGCCGTCGTGGGGGTCGGCTTCCTGGGGGCGCTCCTCACCCGGCTCGCCGCCGACGCCGGGGCGCGGGTGATCGCCATCTCCCGGCGCCCCTTCTCCCTGGAGGTGGCGCGGGAGATGGGTGCGGCTGAGACCGTCCCCATGGACGACCACGGCCGGATCGTCGAGCGCGTCAGGGAGCTCACCGGGGGCGACCTCTGCGACCGGGTGATCGAGGCCGTGGGGAAGCAGTGGCCGCTGGACCTGGCGGCGGAGCTGACCCGCGAGCGGGGGCGGCTGATGATCGCCGGCTACCACCAGGACGGGCCGCGGCAGGTGAATATGTGGCTCTGGAACTGGCGCGGGCTGGACGTGATCAACACCCACGAGCGCGACCCGCGGGTCTACGTGCAGGGGATCCGGGAGGCGGTGGACGCCGTCGCCGGCGGGCGCCTGGACCCCACCCCGCTCTACACGCACACCTTCCCCCTGGAGCGGCTGGACGAGGCGCTCGACGCCACACGCGACCGGCCGGAGGGGTTCCTCAAGGCTCTCGTGATTCCCTGAGCGGCTCGCCGAACCATTCGCTACATGACACAGATCCTTTCCGAGACGGAAGAACGCGCTGGGGGGGTGGCGACCGACCGTCCCCGCCTCGGCTTCCTCGGCGTGGGGTGGATCGGGCGGCACCGCATGGAGGCCATCCTCCGCGCGGGCGCCGCCGAGGTGGCGGCGATCGCCGACCCGGCGCCGGAGATGGCGGCGGAGGCGGCGCGGCTGGCGCCGGAGGCGGAGGTACTGGGCTCGCTGGACGACCTGCTGGACACGGGGGTGGACGGGGTGGTGATCGCCACCCCGAGCGCGCTGCACGCCGAGCAGTCGATCCGCGCGCTGGAGCGGGGAGCGGCGGTGTTCTGCCAGAAGCCGCTGGGGCGCACCGCGGACGAGGTGAGGCGGGTGGTGGACGCGGCGCGCGCGGCCGACCGCCTCCTGGCGGTGGACCTCTCCTACCGCTTCACCGAGGGGATGCGGCGCATCCGCGAGATCGCGCGGGCCGGGGAGCTGGGGCGGGTCTACGCGGTGGACCTGGTCTTCCACAACGCCTACGGTCCGGACAGGCCCTGGTTCTACGACCCCGCGCTCTCCGGCGGCGGGTGCGTGATGGACCTGGGGGTGCACCTGGTGGACCTGGCGCTCTGGACGCTGGACTTCCCCGGCGTGGCCGGCGTCACCGGGCGGCTCTTCGCGGGCGGGGAGCCGCTGGGCCCCGGTCCGGACCGCTGCGAGGACTACGCCGTAGCCACGGTGGAGCTGGGCACCGGAACCGTGGTGCGCCTCGCCTGCTCGTGGCGCCTCCAGGCGGGGTGCGACGCAGTGATCTCGGCAGAGCTCTACGGCACCGGGGGCGGGGCGGCGCTACGCAACGTGAACGGCTCCTTCTACGACTTCACCGCGGAGCGCTTCCGCGGCACCTCGCGGGAGACGCTGGCGACCCCGCCGGACGAGTGGGGCGGGCGGGCCGCGGCGGACTGGGCGGCGCGGCTTGCGGCAGGGGAGCGCTTCGACCCGGTGGCGGAGCGGCTGGTGGAGGTCTCGGAGGTGCTGGACCGGATCTACGGGCGATGAGGATCTTCCTTTCCACCGACACGGTGGGCGGGGTGTGGGACCACACCGTGACCCTGGCGCGCGAGCTGTACGCGGCGGGGCACGCGGTGCTGGTGGCCGTGCTGGGGGAGCCCCGGGACGAGCGACTGGCCCACCTCCCGGGGGGGGTGGAGGTCACCTGGCGCGCCTACCGGCTGGAGTGGATGCCCGACGCGGCGGAGGATGTGGCGACGGCGGGGGAATGGCTGCGCCGCACCGCGGAGCTGTGGGACGCCGACGTCGTGCACCTCAACCAGATGGCGTACGCCGT
>DATAAL010000327.1:0-6754 GCA_036260145.1 Longimicrobiaceae bacterium
CCCCGGCGCGCGTGGGCCGCGCCCTCCGCCGCGCCCGGCACGCCGCGCATCTCCTCCAGGTCCGCCCCGGCGATGAAGGAGCCGGGCTTGGCGCTCCGCACCAGGAGCGCGCGGAGCCGACCGTCCGCGGCCAGGCGCTCCACCTCCCCCAGGAGAGCATCGAGCGCCTCCACCATGGCGCGGGAAAGGAAGTTGGCGCGGCTCCCGCGGCGGTCGAGCACCAGGTGGGCGGTCCCGTCCTCCAGCAGCTCCAGCCGGAGCCCATCGCTCCCCCGGGTCATACAGGGCGCGTCAGCCGCGGGCCAGGCCCCGGAAGAAGGTGGCGGCTACCTGCGGGGCGGAGGGAACCAGGGGACGGGAGTGGTCCCCCAGGAGCCACGCCAGCTCGATCTCCTCCAGCGCCCCGATCAGCATCCGCCGGGCGAGGGGGATGTCCACCTCGTCCCGGATCATCCCCTGCACCCGTCCGCTCTCCAGGAGCTGGTCGATGGCGCCGGAGTAGGCGCGGAGCACGTCGCGGACGGCGCCGCCGTAGAACTTGCTGGACTGCCGGGATTCCAGGAGGAGGACGGTAGCCAGTGCCGGCTGGGCCTCGATGCTCTCGAACTGCATGCGGATAAAGGAGGCCAGCCGCTCGGGGAAGGGAGCCTCCGCGCGCAGCACGTCCCGCACGGAGTCACAGAACTCGTTGACCCGCTCCCGGAAGGCGGTCAGGAGCAGGTCGTCCTTGCTGGGGAAGTACAGGTAGATGGTCCCTTCCGCCACCCCGGCCCCGGCGGCGATGTCGCTGATGCGGGCCGCGAAGAAGCCGTGGTCGGCGAACTCGCGTACCGCCGAGTCCAGGATCTCCCGGCGGCGGGCCTCGCGCTGCGAGGTGGCTGGAGGCTCGGTCATGGCGGGGAACTTAGACAGCCGCTGCCGGAAGCGGCAAGGCCGGGGCGCCGCGGCGCCCCGGCCTTGTGGAAGAGAGACCGGGAGGGCTCAGAACCCCGGTTGCAGGGCGAACTGCCAGTGCCAGCCGCGGTCGCGCTCGAAGGCGTTCACGTAGTCGATCTCGAGGATCAGGTATCCGAAGAGGTTGACACGCCCGCCGACTCCCGCGCTGGTCAGGATCCCCCGGCGGGTCGGGTCTTGCTGGAGCCCCCGCTCGAACACCACCTCGGTGCTCTTGTCCCACGCCACCCCGGCGTCGAAGAAGGCGATCCCCTCGATCGGCGGCAACCCCAGCGACGTCCCCACCACCAGCTGCCGGATCAGCGGGAAGCGCAGCTCCGCGCTGGCTACCCCGACGCGGCTGCCGAAGAGCTGCTGCGCGATGTCGCAGTCCTGCCCGTTCTGCACCGGGTTGTCCCGGCAGCGTCCGTAGGCGTCATAGTACCCGCGCATCAGGTACGGCTGCCCCAGGTAGAGCTGCTGGAGGCTCTGGCCATTCTCCAGCGTCTCGGCGTTCCTCCCGTACCGTCCGAAGTGCAGCCCCCGGACCGCCAGGGTGAAGGGGCGCATGAACAGGTATCGGCGGTAGTCGGCCAGCGCCTGCACGAACTGGAGCGAGCCCAGGGTGGGGGTGATCTCGAACCGGTACCGCTGCCCCGCGAACGGGGAGGTGTACCCCAGGAGCGCGTTGTCGTACACCAGTGCGGCCGTGCCCTCGGCCAGGTTGTACCCCACCTCGAACCGGGGATCGTCGAACTCGTCGTACGCGACGGGCTGGTACCCCACGATCTGTCCTCCCACCCGGATCGGCGGTCCGCTGATCTCCTGCACCTGCGCGTCCTGCGAGATGCGGCGGAGCCCGCCACTGAACTCCACCCGCTGTACCTGAGAGAACGGGTACTGCGCGAGCCCCTGCAGGCTCATGTCGAAGTACCGGACCCGGATGAGCTGGTCGCGGAACAGGTCCTGCTCGGAATCGTACTCGGCGTTCCGCAGGAACCCGATGTAAGGGATCCGCTGCGCCGCCGCGCCGAAGTTCCAGCGATGCTTCCGGTACAGGTATACCGTGGCGAATCCGACCTCGTCGATCTGCCCCTGCGCCTGCACCGCGCCGAACACGGTGTGGTAGCCCAGGACGTCGCTGAAGATCCCCGCGATCCCGCCGTAGACTCCGCCGCGGCTGAAGGTGCTCCCCGTGGAGACGCCCACCTGCGGCTGCCCCAGGTAGTCCAGCGAGAGCCGGGCGCGGTACGGAGCCACCGTCCAGGCGCTGTCCGCGCGCGGGGCGGGGAGGCCGGTGCGCTCGTCCGCGAGCGCCGTAGTGATGCGGTTAAAGGCCGGCTCCGTCGGGCGCGGGATCGGGGGGAGGTACGCCGCGAGCGGCGGCCCCTGCCGCCCCGCGGTGTCCGCCACCGCCACCCCCGCCAGCTCCCGGGCCTCCCGCAGAGCGTAGATGTTGTACCCGCCCCGCTCGAAGGCGGTGAACAGGAGCCGGTCGTCGTTACGCGCGGTGGTGATCGCCGGGCTCAGGTCGGTGATCCCGCTGACCCCGGTGAACAGGTCGGTCACCCGGCTCAGCGCCCCGGACGCCAGCTCCAGACGGTAGATGTTGGAGATCCCGTTGCGGTCGGAGATGAAATGCACCGAGCCGCCGTCCCGCGACCAGGCCGGGTTGATGTTCTTCCCCGCCTCCATCCGCGGCAGCGAGCGGATCTGCCCCGAGGCCACGTCCAGCAGCGCTACCCGGTAGTTGCCGTACTCCAGCGTGGTGAAGTCGGTCCCCTCCCGGTCGGTCACGAAGGCGATGGTCCGCCCGTCCGGGGAGTACGAGGGCTGCAGGTCCGCGAACCGGTCGTTGGTGAGCTGCCGGGCCTGTCCGCTGGCCACGTCGAGCGCCCACAGGTCGGAGAGCCCGCCGCGGGTCCCGGAAAACACGATGGTGCTGCCGTCCGGCGACCATGTGGGGTTGGTGATCTCCCCCACGCCCGGAACCCGGTGCTCGCGCAGGCGCCGCCCGTTGCGGATGTCGATGATCACCACCACGTCCGCTCCCTGGCGGAGGGCGGAGAAGGCGAACCGCTGACCGTCGGGGGCCCAGGTCCCCGCCGAGTTGATATAGCGCAGGCTCCCGAAGTGCGGATCGAACGCCGTCCCGCGCACCAGGGTGCGGACCACCTCGCCCGTCTCCGCGTTGGCCAGGTGAAGCTCGACGTCCAGGAACTCCAGCTCGGACAGGAACGCCACCCACCGCCCGTCCGGCGACAGGGAGGGCGCCAGGTTGATCCGCCCGCCCTCGCCGCGCTGGGTGATCAGCGGGCGCGCCACCTCGCGCGCCTCGCGGCGCTCGGTCAGGAGGGGGAGGTAGGCGCGCCGGATGGCGGTGTGCCAGTCCTCGCCGATCTCCTCCAGGTCGGCGTTGAGGATCCGCTCGAACGCCTCCTCGTACGGGACGCCCTGGCCCACCTGCTTCAGGATCTGCCCGATCACGGCGTCGCCCCAGCGCCCGCCCACGTACGACCAGAGCGCCTGTCCCCAGCGGTAGGGGAAGACCCGCGGATCGTAGGTCATCCGCTCGATGGAGGGGATCTGCCCGGTGAGCGCCGCGTCGCGGACCCACATCGCCGTGTTCGGGTCCACGGGCCCCACCGTCAGGTACTCCGCCATCCCCTCCGTGAACCAGAGCGGCGCCGTCCCGAAGGCCCGCGCTCCCTGCGTCAGCGAGCCCCGCGACCGTCCCAGCCCGGAGATGTCGTACTGGAAGGCGTGCACCAGCTCGTGCCCCAGGACGTGGTCCGTCTCCTCGTAGGTCCCTGTGTGGGGCATCACTACCCGCTGCTTGGCCGACTCGGTGACGCCCCCCGTCCCCTCACCGATGCCGCCGAGGAACCCGGCCTGCTGGAACTCGGGGTGGCTGGCGTACAGGATGATCGGCTGCCGGCTCTCGAACTGATGGTCCAGGATCCGGGAGAGGCGGGCGTACCAGCGCTCCGCCATGCGGGCGGCGTCGCGGGTGGCGACTTCCTGCTCGGGGTAGTAGTAGATGTCGAACTGCGGAGTCCGCAGCACCCGGAAGTCGAAGGTGCGGTACTGGACCAGGTTCTGTCCAAAGTACTGGGCGGCGAGAGGCGGCCCCGAGACCGCGGCGAACCCGGCCGCGAGGACCAGAGAAGTGGCGAGGCGTGAAGCCGGAGATCGTGGTGCGGTCATGAGAGTCCTCTGCCGTCCGTGATGGGTACGTGGGGCACACCTGTCGGAAGCCGCGCGGCGAAAGCCGCGGTCCCTTCTGTCCGACCCGGCGTGGGGACCGGGGCCCGCCTCACCTCGTCCGCCGCGCCGTCGCTCCGTCCGAACCTCTCGGTGGTCGCCCAGATCAGCAGCGCGAGGACGGTCAGCCCCAGGATCCAGGGCCAGACGCCGGGTCTCCGCCGCTCGATGTGGGTACCGGTCACCGCTCCCCTGCCGGAATCCGGGGACGAAACGACCCTGACGGCACCGCGGCTGGCGGCGATGCCGGGTGAGCCCGCGTGCGGTTCACGTGTTTCTAAGGCTCCAGCCGTGATTGCGCAACAATCGCGCCGTGCGCGGAAGGGGAAACCGCCCGTGCGGAGTGGCGCGAGCCGGCGCCCTCCGCTCCCGCCGACACTGGTCCACGGCTTGCTCCGATGACCCGCACTTCAGCGTGGGACCGGCGGAGAGGAACGCCGGTGGATACCGTGTTGCCTTGGAGGCCGTGGTGGAGCAGTCGAGCCAGCCGGGTGAAACGATGACCGACCGCGAGCGGAGCGCCGGGCACGTCCTGGACGCGTACCGCGAGCGTCGGCGCAGGCGGCGCGCCGACGACACCTACTTCGGGAGCTCCCTGTCTCCTGAACAGGGCTCCGACTGTCTCTTGAGCAGGACGGAGGAAGGGGTGGAGGAGCGGGACCTCGTGCAGCGCAGGATCGAGCTCCTGGAAGAGGCGGAGCAGAACGGAATGTCGCGGGAGCTGGCGGAACTCCTCTACGATGTGGCGCGCGAGGAGGGGCTCGATCCCGGACTGGGGTACGAGCTGGTACGCTCCGGCCTCGGCGTGTGCCCGCCGACGGACGGCATGAGCAACGCGCCTTCGCAGGCCACCTCCGACAAGTACGTTCCGGACTGGCTCGCTCCCCCCGTGCATACCGACTCCCTCCTCCGCGAGCGGATGCTCCGCCTCTCCTTCCGCCGCCTGCGCTCGCTGCTGGAGCGGCACGAGGATCTGGAGGAGGCCTTCCGCGCCTTCGCGCGCGAGCCCGACGTGGGGCACATGGGGTACTGAGCCCGCCCGTCCTGGCGGGCTCTGCGCCACCCTGCGACATTGTGTGAGTGGATATACCGTTCCAGGTGCGGGTAGGATCCATAGGGACAGACACGTGAGCGGGAGGGAGCGTTGACGGAAGACAGCACGAGCACCCCGAGCTTCGCCGACCTGGGGCTGAGCAGCGAGATCCTTTCAGCCCTGGACGCGCTGGGGTACGAGGAGCCTACCCCCATCCAGACGGAGGCAATCCCCGTTCTGCTGGGCGGGCGGGACGTGATCGGCCGCGCGGCCACAGGGACGGGGAAGACCGCCGCCTTCGCCCTCCCGCTGGTGGAGCGGATCGACCCCGATGTGCGGGCCGTGCAGGCGCTGGTGCTGGCCCCCACGCGGGAGCTGGCAGTGCAGGTGGCGGAGGCCGTGCACCGCTACGGGAGCCGTCGCGGAGTCAGCGTGCTGGCGGTGTACGGCGGACAGGCCATCGAGCGGCAGCTCCGGGAGCTGAAGCGCGGCGTGCAGGTGGTGGTGGGGACGCCGGGGCGCATCCTGGACCATATCCGCCGCCGCACCCTGGGGCTGAGCTCGGTGCGCTACGTGGTCCTCGACGAGGCGGACGAGATGCTGGACATGGGGTTCATCGAGGACATCGACGCCATCCTCGAAGAAACCCCCACGGAGCGGCAGACGGCGCTCTTCTCCGCCACCTTCCCCCCGCGGATCGCGGAGCTGGCCGAGCGGCACATGCGCGACCCGGAGCGGATCACCGTGCGGGCTCCGCAGCTCGAGACGCCGCTGGTCCGGCAGGTGGCCTACGTGGTGGCCCGCCCGTACAAGCTGGAGGCGCTGGGACGGGTCCTGGACCTGGAGGCCCCCACCTCGGCCATCGTCTTCTGCCGCACCCGCAACGAGGTGGACGAACTGACGGAGGCGCTCACCGTGCGCGGCTATCACCCCGAGGCGCTGCACGGCGGGCTCAACCAGGCGCAGCGCGACCGGGTGATGAAGCGGTTCCGCGACGGCAGCGCGGACCTCCTGATCGCCACCGACGTGGCGGCCCGGGGGCTGGACGTGGAGCACGTGAGCCACGTGGTGAACTACGACATCCCGCAGACGCCGGAGGTGTACGTCCACCGCATCGGGCGGACGGGGCGCGCCGGCCGGGAGGGGACGGCGGTCACGCTGGTGCAGCCGCGGGAGCAGGGGCTGCTGCGCGCCATCGAGCGGCTGGTGAAGCAGCGGATCGAGCACGCGCGGATCCCCACCATCGCCGACCTGCGGACCCGGCGCCTGGAGCTGCTGGGCACCGCGATCCGGGAAACGCTGGAGGAGGACGAGTACGACCGCTACCGGGAAGTGGTGCGCGCGCTGGCGGAGCAGTACGACCCCCTGGAGATCGCGGCTGCGGCGGCCAAGATGGCGGCGGACGCCACGCGCGGGGAGGAGCCGGAGGACGGCCAGGATATCCCGCAGTGGGAGTCCCGCGAGCGCCGGCCCGGTGGAGACAGCCGGGAGGAGCGGGAGGGGCGCGGGCCGCGGGGGGGCCGG
>DATAAL010000328.1:0-2913 GCA_036260145.1 Longimicrobiaceae bacterium
TACGACGAGGCGATGGCGGAGGCGCTGCGCATCCGCCAGGCGGAGGGGCAGACGCTCATCCACCCCTTCGACGCCGAGCCGGTGATCGCGGGGCAGGGGACGATCGGGCTGGAGCTCCTGGAGCAGGTCCCGGCGATGGACGTGGTGATCGTCCCCGTGGGCGGCGGCGGGCTCATCTCCGGGATCGCCATGGCCGTCAAGGAAACCCGGCCGGAGGTGCGGGTCGTCGGGGTGGAGTCGTCGGCCCTCCCCGCGGCGCTCCGCGCGCGTGAGGCGGGGGAGATCGTCACCATCCCGCCCGCGGAGACCATCGCCGAAGGGATCGCGGTGCGGCGGATCGGGATCAACACATTCGAGCTGATCGAGCACTACGTGGACGAGCTGGTGGCGGTGGACGAGGAGGAGATCGCCAGCGCGGTCCTCCTCCTCCTCGAACGGGAGAAGACGGTGGCGGAGGCCGCGTGCGCCGCCACGGTGGCCGCGGTGGTCGACGGGCACATCAATGACCTGAGGGGGAGGCGGGTGGTGATGGTGCTGAGCGGGGGGAACATCGACGTGAATCTCCTGTCGAGGATCATCGATCGCGGACTGATCCGCGACGGCCGCCTGACCCACCTGCGGGTACGGGTGAAGGATCGTCCCGGCGCCCTCGCTTCGCTGACCGCCCTGCTCGCGAAGCGTGGGGCGAACGTCATCGGCCTGGAGCACCGTCGCGGGGTGCACGGCCTCTGGTTGACGGAGGCGGAGATCGACCTGACGCTGGAGACCCGGGGGCGGGAGCACATACAGGAGCTGGTGGCGGTCCTCGCGCGCGAGGGGTACCAGGTGGGGCGCGTGTGAGAGATCCCGATCCAGGGGCGAGCCTCCGGGAGCGGGTCTTCGCGCGCGATGGGTTCCGCTGCGTTTACTGCGGCAGCGTCCTCCCCGCCGATCAGCTCACCCTGGACCACGTGCAGCCCAGGATGCGCGGCGGGGACAACTCTCCGGGCAACCTGGTCACCGCCTGCGCGGCGTGCAACGCGCGCAAGGGGTCGCTCCCCGCCTGGGCGTTCCTGGCGCAGCTCCCCGTGGAGCGAGCCAACTTCCTGCGCTACGCGACGGGGGTGTGGCCCCGCCTGCGCCGCGCCGTGGAGGAGGGTGCGCGGATCTGACCGACCCCGGGTTACCCGCCCGCTGTGGCAGACCCCTTGCATCGCTGGTTCGTGCCGGTGTGGATGCCGGCGCGCGCCCCCCCCGGGGCGCGACGGGAGGGAGTCACGCCCGGCGAGGGGGAGCGAATTGGCGCGTAGTAAGATGGCCCGGCTGGAACGGACCCTGGGTGCGGCGACCCGGTTCCTGGACGAGATGCGCGCGGAGATCGGCCGGACGGCACCGGCGGGAGACGGGTTCCCGCCGCGACTCCGCTGCATCCACGAGCGGGCGGGGCACGCCACCCCCGAGTACCGCAACCTGGCGATCCCGGTGCCGGAGGGGTTCGGGGGTGCCTCTCCCGAGATCCTCTCCGGCGCCATCGCCCGCTACGCGGCGGAGAAGTGTCCCGACTGCCTCCTGCTGGCGCTGGACCTGGTGCTCGACTCCGGGAGCGGGCCGCAGCCGGTGCTGGTGGCGGAGGCGCGGGACGCCGCCGGGGCGCGGCTGTTCTGGATGCAGCCGTACCGGGTACAGGGCGGGACGGTGGCGTGGGAGGAGCCGCTGGAGGGCGGGTGGAGGGATCCCGGGGAGGAGGAGATGATCCTGGACGCCGCCTTCCAGGTGGTGGCGGCGACGAGCCGTCCCCGCCGGACGGTCTCGCGGCCGAGGAGGTCGGCAGCGGAGGACGCGCGCTCCGACACCGGTCGGAGGAGGGACGCACCGGCGCGCGGGATCGGCGAGGGGGATCGGGCTCCCGTCCCGATGGCGGCGAGCCCGGGCGAGCCGGGCGCGGAGCCGATGGTCGCCCCGCCGCGGGGGTGACCGGGCTCAGGAATGGTCGGGGTCCCGTCGGGCCCGGGGCGCCCCGGGGTCGCGGGGGGGGGCTCCGAAGCGCTCTTCCAGCTCCTTCCACACCTGCGCGAGGGGGAGCTCCCGGACGCGGAGGAGGACCAGGAGGTGGAAGAGGAGGTCCGCAACCTCGGAGCGGAGCTCGTCGGTGCCGGGGTTCTTGGCCGCGACGATGGTCTCCGCCGTCTCCTCCCCGATCTTCTTGAGGATCTTGTCGACCCCCTTCTCGAAGAGGTAGGTGGTGTACGAGTCCGGGGGGCGCTCCGCTTCGCGGGCGCGGACGATCTCCTCCATCCGTGACAGGATGTGCCCGCTCCCGGGGGCCGTCGCGAGCCCGTCTCCCTCGGGGCGGCGGTGGAAGCAGCTCCCCTCCCCGGTGTGGCAGGCGGGGCCCGTCTGCGCTACCCGGTACAGCACCGCGTCGCCGTCGCAGTCCACGCGCACCTCCCGCACCTCCTGGACGTGCCCGCTGGTCTCCCCCTTCTGCCAGAGCGCCCCGCGGGAGCGGCTCCAGTAGTGGGCGCGGCCGGTCTCCCGGGTGCGGAGGAGCGCCTCGCGGTCGGCGTAGGCCACCATCAGCACCTCCCCGGTGTCCGCTTCCTGCGCGACGACGGGGACGAGCCCCCGCTCGTCGAACTTCAACTGGTCGATCCAGGACATGCCGA
Source organism: Longimicrobiaceae bacterium (assembly GCA_036260145.1). GTDB lineage: Bacteria > Gemmatimonadota > Gemmatimonadetes > Longimicrobiales > Longimicrobiaceae > JAFAYN01. The sequence goes on from DATAAL010000328.1 coordinate 2,646, forward strand.
CGGATTCCCGTTCTCTGGGTGAGGCAGGAGCGGAATGTACCGGGCGCCGCCCGAGCGGGTCAACGGCCGGGAGCGGCGTCGCATGGAGGAGGATCCCGTGAGGGGAGAGCGCAGGGACGGGCCCGTGCACGCACTGGAGCGGGCGGGGGAGTGGAGGGAGGGGTGGCGGCGGAGCGGCCGGCTGGTCCTCCTTCTGGACTTCGACGGGACGCTGGCGCCGATCGTGGAGCGACCGGAGCTGGCGGAGATCCCGCCCGCGACGCGGGCC
>DATAAL010000329.1:0-10990 GCA_036260145.1 Longimicrobiaceae bacterium
ATCCGGGCGACCTCTCCCCGGGGCGGGCGTGGGAGGCGCAGGGGAAGCTGGCGGGGAGCGTCGACTACACCTTCTCCGGCCGGGTGCTGGAGGCGGGACCGTTCCGCGGCGAGACCGGGCGCTTCGCGGACTGCCGGCGGATCGAGACCCGCCTGGTCCTGGTCCTGGAGGGGGCGACGCTGAGCGACGAGACCTGGCGCGGGTGGCACTGCGCCGGGGTGGGGGTGGTGGAGGAGGAGACCTACGACGCCGGGGGGAAGCGGACGGGAGTGCGCGTCGCCGTCGCGGCGGACGGGATCCGTACCCCTGCCGCCCTGATCCCCCCGCCTGCACCCGTGGCCGCCGGCCCGGTGCCCGCCGCGCCCGCGGGGGGGGAGTGGCACCTGACCCGCGTCGCCCGGATCGGGCAGACGGTCAACGCCTCCGAGAGCACCATCCCTCCGGTGTGGATCCCCGGCGAGCCCGCGGCGCTCCTGGTGGCGGGGCAGGGGAGCGATCTCACCGCCTACGACGCCGGCGACCCCACGGGGAAGGTCCTCTGGCGCTTCCACCCCGGCGGCACCGTGTACTCCCCCCCGGCCCACGACCCGCGCACCGGGCGGATCTACTTCGGTGCCAGCGACAAGCGGCTGTACGCGCTCGATTCCCGGGGGCTCTTCCTCTGGAGCTTCCGCACCGGCGACAACGTCGCCACCCGTCCGGCGGTGGCGGACGGGGTGGTGGTGTTCGGGAGCGAGGACCGCACCGTCTACGGGGTGGACGCGGCCACCGGGGCGCTGCGCTGGAAGTGGGTCACCGGGGGGCCGGTGGTCTCCTCCCCGGTGGTGGTGGGCTCCACGGTGGTGATCGGCTCGGACGACGGGGCGGTGTACGCGCTGGACGTCCGCACCGGGGCAGAGCGCTGGACGGTGGAGACCGGGGACGCGGTGGAGGCCCCGGTGGTCGCCGCGGAGGGGGTGGTGTACATTGCCGGCCGGGACAAGACCCTGCGCGCCCTCGACCCCCGTACCGGGGACGTGCGATGGACCGCTCAGGTGGGGAACGTGGTGCGCTCCGCGGCGGCGGCGGGCCCGGCGGGGGTGTACGTGGTGGACTACTACGGCTACCTCAAGGCGTTCGACCGGCGGAGCGGGCGGCGGTTCTGGACCTCCCCGACGGACGGGTACACGGGGCCCGCGGCGGTGGTGGGCGGCGAGCTCTTCGTCGCCCGGTCGGACGGCAGCGTGCACCGGGTGGACGCGCGCAGCGGGCGGCGGCTGGCGGAGTGGAGGGCGGTGGCCGGGACTGACGGGAGGAGCGCGGGGTTCTACCTGGGCGCGGCCTCCGGGGGGGGCGCGGTGTGGCTCGCCGACTTCGGCGCCAACGTGTGGCGGCTGGGTCCGGGGACCGGGGGCGCCCGTCCCCTCCCCCTGGCGTGGTCGCGCGCGGTGTCGGAGGAGCCCTTCGAGATGAGCCTGCTCACCACTACCCCGGTCCGGTGGGGGGCGCGGACGCTCCTCCTGGACCGGAGCAATCACCTGTACGAGCTGGATGCCGCCACCGGGAGGGCGGTGCGCCTCGGCAGGGTGGGGGACGACCGGTCCGCCATGGTGGAGCCGACGGTAGCAGGAGGCACCCTGCTGGTCCCCGCGGGAAACACGCTGTTCGCCGCGCGCCTCCCGGATGGCCGGGCGGCCTGGAGCTTCCGCGGCGAGGGGACCGCCCTGGCGCCCGCCGTGGTCGCGGGGGGGACGGTGCTCTGGACGGCGCAGCGGGACGGGGGGAGCGAGGGGAACGAGAGCGGAACGCTGTACGCGGTGGAGCTGGCCACCGGCCGGCTGCGCTGGAGCCACCCCGTCCGCGGGGTTGGGACGGTGGGCGGGGTGGTGGTCCGCGGGGGGACAGTCTACCTCGGTACCCCCGCCACGGCGCTCGACCTGGCGACCGGGCGGGTGCTCTGGACGGCGCGCTCCGCGGAGGTCCCGGTGGGCAACCCCGCGCTGGCGGAGCGGGGCGATGTGGTGTACACGGCGGCCCTTTTCCGAGACGGGACGGAGGGCTCGGTGTCCGCGCTCGGCGTGGCGGACGGGCGCGTCCTCTGGCGGAGGGCGCTGGGGAAGGACGAGGTCCTGAACTTCCTGGAGCGGATCTGGACCGCGGGCGACCTGGTGGTCGTCCCCTCCCTGAGCGGGCGGGTGATCGCGCTGGACGCGGCCACCGGCGCGGAGCGCTGGCGCTACGCCCCGGACGCCCCCCGCCTCGGCGGGATCACGGTGGACGGGGAGCGGACCTACCTGGCGCTGCAGAACGGGCAGGTGGTGGTCCTGGAGACCCGGACCGGCCGCCCCCTCGCCCGCTTCAGCGACCTGGAGCTCAACCTGAGCGGCTTCAGCTACGCGGAGCGCCCGGTGCGGGTGGGCGACCGGCTGGTGGTCGCCACCGGGGCGGCGCTGCTGGGCTTCGACGTGTCGCCGCGGTAAGCGCCCGGCGCAGCATCTTCCTGCAGACCCGATAGCACGAGCATGGCTTTTCCGATTCCGGTGCAGCGCCTCCGCCCCACCCGCGCCACCGTGGCGGCGGTCGCGGGGGTGGCGTGGGCGCTCTCCTTCGGCGCGGTCCGCAACTTCGTCTGGGCCGACCTGCGCCAGGGGATGATCGACCTGCGGGGGCTGTCCCGCTCCACTCGGGCGCTGGTGTGGATCGGCTTCACCCTGCTGGGCGCGATGCTCCTGGCGCTCCTCTTCAACGACGTCTGGCGCGCGGCCTCCCCGCTGGTGCCGATGAACGCCTCCCTGGCCACGGCGGGGCGCGGCTCCATGCTCCCGGTGGCGCTGATCCCCACCACGCTCTTCCTGGTGGCGCTGGCGTGGAGCTTCGCGCTCACCGGGGCGCTGCACGCGCGGCGCCCCATCCGGCTGGGCGTGCTGGGGGTGTACCTGCTGAGCGGCGCGGGGTGGGTGAACTCGGACACCTCGCTCGCCTCCTACCTGATCGGGGCCGCCGGGGGGCGCGACCTCCTCCCCCTGCTCGCGGGGTGGGCCCTGCTGGCGGCGGTCCCCCTCTACTTCCATCTCCGCCGGGACGCGGAGGCGCGCCCCGCCCGGGAGTTCCCCGTCCTCCTCACCCTGGTGTCCGCGGTCTTCCTCCTGGCCCAGGCCGGGCACATGGAGTCGTGGCGGAGCATGGGGATGCCGGTGCTGATGGGGATGCTGGAGATGAACGTCGCCGCGATGCAGGGGCTGGTAATGCCGCTCCTCCTCCTGATCGGGGTGGACATCGCGGCCTTCACGCACCACGCCTCCGGGTGGGCGGCGGGGATCGCTACCGGAGGGACGGCGCGCGGGGTGCCGCAGGCAATCCTCCTGGGGGCGGTGGCGTGGCGGGTGAGCCAGGTGGTCGGGGAGCTCCTGGAGAGGGTGGCGACCGACGGGGTGCGCAGCGAGGCGCTCCAGTACGCGGGCGCCCTGGGGATCCCGCTCCTGGCCCTGGGCGTCTGGTGGGCGGTGACCCGCGTCCGCGCCGCCTTGCCCGAGGACCAGCCGGCGTCGGCGGAGGGGATCCTGGAGGAGGCGGAGCGCTACGCCGTCCCGCTGATCCTGGCCTTCATCGGGGTCCAGCTCATGGGCAGCGCCCTGGTGCTGGTGGCGCAGGCGCTCCCCATCACCCCCCTCACGGCAGTCGTGCAGTCCATCGCCACCGGGCTCTCCGGGGTGCTGAACCGCTTCGTGACCACCCCCTGGCACCTGGTAATCAACGCCACGGCGCTGGTCCTGGCCGTCCGCATGGTGCGGCGGGGGCGGCGCTCCCTGGCGCTGTACCTGGGGATCTTCGGCGCGGCGCACCTCTGGTACGAGGCCACCCACCCGGGCCGGCCGCTCGCGGCGCTCGGGTGGCGCGGCGGTGAGCCGGAGGACTTCTGGTGGACGCTGAGCATCGCCGCGATCACGCTGGCCTGGGTGGTGCGGGGCCGGCTGACGCGGGAGCGCTCCGTGGCCCTGCTGGGGCTGGTGACCATGACCTGGCTCCTCCGCCAGACCGACCTCCTGGACGACCCCTACTCCCCCCTCTTCTTCGGGTATTCGGGGATCGGCTTCCTGGCCTTCGGCATCCTCTGGGATGTGCTGACCGCCGGCTCCTGGGCCAACCGGGAGACGGACGGGCTCCCCCGGGTGAGCCGCGTCCTGATGTACGTAGGGTACGTCCTCCTCACCGTCACGGTGGTGAACTGGGCGCTCACCAGCCACGATCTGTCCACGGTGGGGCAGTTCACCGGGGACACGGCCATGGTGGGGCTGGAGCGCTTCGGAAAGCCCATCCTGTACGGAGTGATCTTCCTCACCCTCGGCTCCGCCTTCCGGAGCGCGCGGGAGACCCCGGCCGCCGCGCGCGCGTAGCACCCTTCCCCCTGGACCAGGAGTCGCCATGGAAGTCCTCGTCACCCTTCTCGTCGTCGTCGGTGCGATGGCCGGCCTGATCGCCTGGGGACGGGCGCAGCAGAAGAAGCGCATCCAGGCCATGCAGGGCGTCGCCGCCGCGCTGGGGTGGAGCTTCACCGAGACGCAGCCGCTCTCGGTGATCCCCGGTATGGAACGGTTCGGGCTCTTCTCACAGGGGCGCGCCAAGGAGATCCGGAACTTCATCGCCGGCGAGCAGGGCGGGGTCCGGGCGGCGGTGTTCGACTACTCCTGCGTCACCGGGTACGGCAGGTCCAAGCAGACGCACTTCCACACCGTGTTCTACGCGCGGGCCCAGGACCTGGGGGTGCCCGGGTTCTCCGTACGCCCGGAGAACCTCTTCCACCGCATCGGGAGCGCCTTCGGCTACCAGGACATCGACCTCCCGTCGCGCCCGGTGTTCTCCAAGCAGTACCTGCTCCGCGGAAGGGACGAGGCCGCGATCCGCGCCGCCTTCCACGACGGCGTGGTCGACTTCTACGAGGCCAACCCCAAGTCGTGCACCGACGCCGAGGGGGCCGAGGTGTTCCTCTGGCGGGGCGTGGGCTACACCCGGCCCGACGAGGTGCAGGCGCTGGTCCGGCAGGGGGTGGAGCTGGTGGAACGTCTGCGCGCCGGAGTACCCGCGGGTGTCTGAGCGCCGCCCCTCCCGCGGCCTCGGGGCCGCGCTCGCACTGGCGGCGGCCGTCCTCCTGGTCCCCGCCTCGGCACGGGGGAACATGGGTGAGCCGCTGGAGACCGGACCGGCGCACGCCGGGCGGGCGGCGGGGGAGCCCTCCGGCGGGCTGCGCTCGGTGTTCATCGAGCACGAGCGGCTGCGGATCGACCTGCGTCCCCTGGCCGGGGGCGGACCCGCGGAGGTGGAGGCGGTGTACCGCGTCCGCAACGACGGGGCGCAGCGCACGCTCGACCTGCTCTTCGTGGCCGACGGGCTGACGGCCGGCGAGCACGGGGTGTGGGTGGACGGCCGGCCCGTCCCCAGCGCCCCCGGGCAGGCGGGGGCGCTCCCCGCGAGCTGGCGGACGCCTACCGCCACCCCCGCTCTGGAGGGGGGAGAGGCGGTGCCGTACGCGACGGCCGGGGAGGGGACCCTCTCCTTCCGGGTGACGCTTCCCCCCGGGCGGCACGAGATCCGGGTCCGCTACCCCGCCGACGCCTCGGCGTACTACAAGGAGGGGAGGCTGACCGCCGTCCGGCAGCTCGCCTACGTCCTGGCCCCGGCGCGCGACTGGGCGGGGTTCGGGGGGATCGACGTGCGGGTGGAGCTGCCACGCGGCTGGCGGGCGGCCACCGAGCCGGCGCTCCGCCGCGAGGGGAGTGCCCTGGTGGGGCGGTGGGACCGGGTCCCCGCGGACGCCCTGGCGATCACCGCCCGACAGCCGGAGCCGCCTGGGCGCTCCCGGTCACCCTGGGGCTCACCTTCGTCTGGGCGGTCCTGGTGGTGGTGGGGCTCGCCGCGGTCCCCTCCATGATCCAGGACGCGGCGGGGCCCTTCGGCGACCATCAGTATGGGTACGGCCTGATCTTCCTCGCCATCCCCTTCTTCCCGCTGCTCCTGATCGTGGGGACCGCGGTGGCGCAGACCGCCGCGGTGCGGGCGCGGCGCCGTGCCCTGGCAGGCGCGTCCCCGGACGGCGATCCGAGAACCCGGGTGGCGGAGGTGGAGGCCGCCCCCCGTGGATGACACGACGCGGGATCCTGCCGCGACGGCAAACTCGAACCCGGAGGCGAACGTGACGACGCAAGCACAGAAGGGGTGGTGGTCCCGGCGGCACACGTGGATCTCCGTATTCGGGATCCTCACCCTGCTCCTGATCGCGCTGGAGACGGGGGGCGCCTTCCTGGTGGGGCTGGTGCTGGCTACCCTCCCGGTCCCGGTGTATCTGGCGATCGCCCTGTGGCTGGACCGCTTCGAGGCCGAGCCCCGGAGCATGCTCTTCCGGGCCTTCTTCTGGGGGGCGGCGGGGGCGGTCTTCTTCTCGATGATCGTCAACTCCGTCTTCGAGGTCTCCCTCGCCGGCTCCATCGGCGAGGAGGCGGCGTCGCTGGCGGGATCGGTGATCTCGGCGCCGGTGGTGGAGGAGCTCACCAAGGCGCTGGTGCTCTTCGTCTTCTTCTTCCGCCACCAGGACGAGTTCGACAACGTCACCGACGGGATCGTGTACGCGGCGATGGTGGGGCTGGGCTTCGCCATGACCGAGAATATCCTGTACTATGGCAACGCGCTGAACCAGGGGGTCGACGAGTCCGTGGCGACCTTCATCGTCCGCGGGGTCCTCTCGCCGTTCGCGCACCCCTTCTTCACCGGGATGACGGGGATCGGGCTGGGGATCGCGCGGGAGACCCGGCACCCGGTGCTCCGGGTGGTCGCGCCCGTGGCCGGCTTCATCCTGGCGATGCTGCTGCACTCGCTCTGGAACCTGGGGGCCAGCACGGATGCCTTCTTCGCCGTGTACTTCCTGGTGATGGTGCCCATCTTCGTGGGCGTCGTCTTCCTGATCCGCCATTCCCTGCGCCGGGAGGGGCGGATCCTCCACGCGCACCTCGCCCCCTACGTGGAGACGGGGCTCCTGGCGCGCGAGGAGCTGGACCGCCTGTGCACCGTCCGCGGCCGGATGCGCGCCTCCCTGGGGACCCTGCGGCGCGGCGGCCTCCGGGCCCTGCGGCAGGACAGGCGGATGCGGCAGGCGGTGAGCGAGCTGGCCTTCCACCGCTGGCGGGTGGAGCGCGGGATCTCCCTCGGCGCGGAGCTGGACACCGCCCGCGAGGCGGAGCTGGTGGAGCGGATCGGTACCCTGCGGGGCTCCGGCGCGCTCTGAGCGGCGTCCGCTCTCCGTCGGCGGACGCATCAGGGGGCGGGAAATGAACGGGGTGGACGCTGCCTGGCGGAATATTTGCTTGTATGCGCCCGCTTGAGGTCTCTCCTCATCCCGGATGGGTGGAGCCCGCGGGGCCGGAGCCGGGGAGGGCCGCAGCCACGATTCAGCCTCCGCACCCGGCGAAGTCCGCTACTGGACAACTCGTCACCGACGTCATTTCGTTGCCGAAGGCGCGCGGAGTCGCTCGCCCGGATCCGTTACTTAGGAGGCGTATGGGTGTCGACAGGTCCCCGCAGTCGCAGCGCCGCACCGACGACTGTTGCATCGAGCTCCTGTTCGCCAGCCCCGAGGACTCGCACTCCCTGGAGTCCGTGCCCGAGCTGAGTCGGCGCACCCCCTTCGGGCTGCACCAGTACCTCATCAACGACGACCTCCACATCCCCCGCGGCTCTCGCGCCCCGGGGTCGTTCGATCCCGGTGGGGCCGTCTTCCTGCTCGATCTGGGGGCGGAGAACGCGATCCTGATCGCCGGGTCGGCGATCTCCTACCTCCCGCGCGGTCCGGGCGGCGACGACCTCCTCTCCCGGGGGGCACAGGGGGCGGCGGCATGGCGGCGGGAGCGGATCCGGACCTGGAAGCGGCAGCAGCTCCCGGAGAAGCTGCTGACCTTCGCGGAGCAGCTCCACTCCTCCGACACGGTGGAGAAGGTGTGCGCCACCGTGACCCAGCGGATCGTGGAGGTGGTCAACGGCTATACCGCGCTGATGTTCGTCCCCCAGCCGGGAGGGCGCGAGACGACGGCGCTCCACACTCCCCTGGTGGCGTGCGGGGACCCCGGCCTCCGGATCACCCCGAGCCCGCACTTCTCCCGCGCCGGCCTGATCTTCGCCCACGAGGCGCAGGAGGGGACCGGGGGGCCGTACGCGGGGTTGGCGTCGCTGTTCACACAGGTGGGGGCGGCGATGCTGGCCCACGTCCCCTGCGGCACCCACGGGGTGCTGGTGCTGGTGGAGCGGCGCCAGAACCGCACCTTCGATCCGGACGACTGGGACCTGCTGCGCTCCTTCGCGACTCAGGCGGCGGCCGCCCTGGAGCGGATCTCCCTGATCCAGGAGGTCCGCACCCTGTCGCTGACGGACCCGCTCACCGGGGTGGGGAACCGACGCCGGCTGAACCTGTTCCTGGAGCACGCCTGGCCCGCCGCGCGCCGGGGCGAGCCGCTGACGGCGGCCATGATCGACCTGGACAACTTTAAGCGGCTCAACGACCAGCACGGCCACAAGGAGGGCGACCGGTTCCTGCGGATGGTGGCCGAAGCGCTCCGGAGCGAGGCCCGCGGGTCCGACCTGGTGGTGCGCTACGGGGGGGACGAGTTCCTGGTGCTCTTCCCCCGGGAGTCCGCCGAGAGCGCGCAGGCCTTCCTGGACCGGGTGCGGAAGCGTCTGGCGGGGTTGATCAGCTTCAGCGCGGGGATCGCCGCGAACCAGCCCACCTTCGCGACCCCCGAGGACCTGATCGAGGCCGCCGACAGCGACCTGTACCGGGCGAAGCGCGGGCGGGGGGCGCGGATCTAGGTCGGGGGGCCGCACCTCCGCCACAGGGGACGGGAGCCGCACCGCGCGGCTCCCGTTTTCGCTGGAGCCGGCCTCGTCGGCACGAATGCTGATGTAGCCTCAGCGGCGCTCCGCCCAACCGATCCCCCGAGCCGGCTCCGGACCATGCAGATCCCCTTCCTGTCCCCCACGCGGGTCTCCACCCGCTCCGTGGAGCTCCGCTTCGACCAGCCGCACGGGCCGGGAGCGGACGACAAGGAGCTGCGCGACGGGCTGTCCGCGGTGACCCGGGTCGGATCCCACCTCTTCGTGGCCTCGGACGAAGGGACCGGGCTGGAGCGGCTCACCACCCGGGACGGAGCGACCTTCGCGGAGCATCGGAGCTTTCCCCTGGCGGAGTTCCTGGAGCTCCCTGGTGGCGAGGAGGAGGTGGACGTCGAGGGGATGGACTACCGGCCCCCCTACCTGTGGATCGTGGGGTCGCACGCCCTGAAGCGGAAGAGGGCGGATCCCTCTTCCGACGACCGGGAGCGGGAGATCAGGCGGCTGGGGAAGATCGAGGACGAGGCCAACCGCTACCTCCTGGCCCGCATCCCCCTGCGCCATGATCCCGAGACGGGGGAGTACACTCCCTGCCGGAGCTGTCCCGACCCTGCGGACCCGGAGCGGGTGCTCCACGCCGGCCGGTTCCGGGGGGAGGGCCGCGAGAGCCCGCTGATGGAGGCGCTGGCCGACGACCGGCACCTGGGGCCGTTCCTGAAGATCCCGGGCAAGGACAACGGCTTCGACATCGAGGGGCTGGCGCTGGTGGGGGAGCGGATCTTCCTGGGGCTGCGCGGGCCGGTGCTGCGCGGGTGGGCCGTGGTCCTGGAGGTGGAGCCGCGCGAGACGGACGACCCCACCGTGCTCAAGCTTCGGAAGATCGGACCCAAGGAGCAGCCGTACCGGAAGCACTTTCTGCACCTGGGAGGGCTGGGGATCCGGGAGCTGGCCGTACAGGGGACCGACCTGCTGATCCTCGCGGGGCCCACCATGGAACTGGACGGCCCGGTGGTCCTCTTCCGCTGGCGGAGGGGAACGGAGGTCGACGAGGAGTCGCTGGTGGGGCCGGACGGGATCGAGCGGGTGATGGAGATTCCCTACGGCCAGGGGGTGGAGGCGGGGCGCGACCACGCGGAGGGGATTACCCCATTCCGCGAGCCGGGCGGCGCGATCTCGCTGCTGGTGGTGTACGACGCCCCAGCGGAGGCGCGCAAGACGGGAGAGGGCGGGGTCCGGGCGGACCTGTTCCCGCTGCCGGAGTGACGGGCCGGTGCGGATCCTCTCGCTCGCCGGGCTCCCGGAGGAGGGGGTGTCGCACGATCCCGCCATCGCAAGCAGGTCCTCCTCCGCCGGGGCGAGGTCCCCGGTCTGACCGGCTTTGCCCGCGCCTCGCCCGTCGCCCCCCCGCTCCCGAAACCCTTCCCGGTCCGTCTCCCGTACTCTATCCTGTCCCCGCCCACTGGGGCGGCCGGAACCTTGCGAGGCCCCGCTCCGCGGGAGGGACCTCGCGCACCAGGCACGTTCGGACGACGGAATGGACAGCTACCTGATCCCGGCGCCGCAGCTCCAGGACGAAGCAAACAAGCAGGCACAGCTCGACCGAATGAAGCTCCGGGCCACCGGGCTCCTGGTGGTGGCCGGGCTGATCTACGTGGTGGCGCGGATCTTCGAGGGGCGCCACCCCTGGCTGGGGTACGTGCGCGCCACCGCCGAGGCGGGGATGGTGGGTGGGATCGCCGACTGGTTCGCGGTCACCGCGCTCTTCCGCCACCCCATGGGGATCCCCATCCCCCACACCGCCATCGTCCCCAGCCGCAAGGACCGCATCGGCCAGAGCCTCGGCCGCTTCGTGCAGAACAACTTCCTCTCCCGCGACGTCATCGTCCGGAAGCTGCGCTCCGTGGGCGCCTCCCGGAAGATGGCGGAGTGGCTGGCCCGGCCGGAGAACGCGCACACCATGTCGCGCCACGCCTCCGCGGTGGTTACCGGGCTGGTGCAGGTGCTGCGCGACGAGGACGTGCAGGAGCTGATCGACCAGAGCATCACCTCCCGCGTCCGCAAGACCCAGGTGGCCCCGCTGATGGGGCGGGTGCTGGGGGTGGTGACGGCGGAGAACCGGCACCAGGAGCTGCTCAATTCGGCC
>DATAAL010000330.1:0-1892 GCA_036260145.1 Longimicrobiaceae bacterium
GAACGGCCGCAGCGCCTCCGCCCCCGCCAGCCGAGCGGTCTCCCCCTCCGCCTCCGCCAGCCCCCGCAGGTCCACCACCGGCAATACGACAGGCATGGGCGCATGGATCACCTGCACGGGCGTGCCGTCCTGCTCCGCGAAGGTGGTGCGCAGCGTCTCGTGCCGCTCCACCAGCGCCTCCAGGCTCCGGCGCAGCACCTCGACCTCCAGCGCCCCTCGCAGGCGCAGGGCGAAGGGCATGTTGTAGGCGGCGCTCCCCGGCTCCAGCCGGTCCACCAGCCACAGCCGCTGCTGCGCGAAGGAGACCGGCAATGGTTTCGTGCGGGGGACCCGCTCGATGGGCGGCGCGGATGCGAACGCACCGTCACCCTGGAGAGCCTCGATCCGCGCGGCCAGCTCCACGACCGTGGGTGCCTCGAAGAGGGTGCGCAGCGGCACCTCGACTCCGACCGCCCGACGAATGCGCGAGACGACCTGCATGGCCAGGAGCGAGTGCCCTCCCAGCTCGAAGAAGCCCTCCTCCACTCCGACCCTCTCGCGCTTCAGCACCTCTGCCCAGATCCCGGCCACGATCTCCTCGGTGGCGGTGCGCGGCGCGGTGTAGTCCTTGCCGGAGCTCCACTGCGGCGCGGGCAGCGCGCGCCGGTCCACCTTCCCGTGCGCCGTCAGCGGGAGCGCCTCCAGCACCACGAGCGCCCCCGGGACCATGTGCTCGGGGACCCGGCCCCTCAGGTACTCCCGCAGCTCCCCCGACGAGACCTCGCTGCCCCTCTCCGCCACCACGTACGCAACCACCTGCTTCTCCCCAAGTAGGTCCTCCAGGACGGTCGCCGCGGCCTCCGACACCCGCTCGTGCTCGACGAGCACCGCCTCGATCTCTTCCAGCTCGATCCGGAACCCGCGCACCTTCGTCTGCCGATCGATCCGCCCCAGGAACTCCAGCTCCCCCGAGGCGAGCCACCGTACCCGGTCGCCCGTCCGGTACAGGCGGCTCCCCGGCACCTTCCCGAACGGATCCGGCACCAGCTTCCCGGCCGTCTGCTCCGGCCGCGCTCGGTACCCCCTGGGCACCGCCGGCCCTCCCACGCACAGCTCCCCGGGCACTCCCACCGGCACCGGGTTCAGGTGCCGGTCCAGCACGAAGACCCGCCGGTCTCCGATCGGGACGCCGATCGGAACGCTCCCCCGCCCCGGTACGTCGGGTGTGATCACCCGGCATGCGACGAACACCGTGCACTCGCTGGGACCGTATCCGTTGACCAGCCGCAGCCCCGGCGCGAGCTCCATCGCCCTCCTGACGTGCTGCGCGGAGACCGCCTCGCCACCGGTCATCACCTGCGCGACTCCCCGCAGCAGCTCCGGCCGGGTATCCACCGCCAGGTTGAAGAGCGCCGAGGTCAGCCAGAGCGTGGTTACTCCCGTGGCCTCCACCTCCCGCGCGATCGACTCCAGCTCCGCGCTCCGCCCCGGGTGCAGCACGCACCTCCCCCCGGTCAGTAGAGCCGGCCACATCTCCAGCGTGAGCGCGTCCCACGAGGTCGAGGAGTGCTGGAGCAGGGTCTGGCGCTCGTCGAAGCGCGCGTAGTCCACGCCCCGGAAGAAGCCCTGGATGGCGCGGTGCGGCACCTCCGTGCCCTTTGGCCGGCCGGTGGAGCCGGAGGTGTAGATCACGTAGCACAGGTTCTCCGGCGTGACCTCCACCCGCGGTGGATCCGTGCTCTCGCGCCCGATGCAGGACCACTCCCGGTCGAGGCACACCACCTCCACCCCCTGCTCCCCCAGCCCCTCCCGCACCCCCTCCTCCGTCACCACCACCCCCACCCCCGCGTCCTCCACCATGTACCCCACCCGCTCCGCCGGATACCCCACGTCCAGCGGCACGTACGCTCCCC
>DATAAL010000331.1:0-2346 GCA_036260145.1 Longimicrobiaceae bacterium
CTCCGGGCCTCCAGCACCCAGCGGAGCGCCTCGTCCAGGTCGTGCGTCATCCGGTCGCAGTAGCGCGTCTGGATGCGCCGCTCGAGCCGCTTCGGGTCCACCTCCACCACCAGCACGGCGCCGTCGTTCATGGTGACGGCCAGCGGCCGCGCGCCGCCCATCCCGCCCATCCCGCCGGTGAGCGTCCAGGTCCCCCTCAGGCTCCCCCCGAAGTGCCGGCGCGCCACCGCCCCCAGCGTCTCGTACGTCCCCTGGAGGATCCCCTGCGTCCCGATGTAGATCCACGACCCGGCCGTCATCTGGCCGTACATGGTGAGCCCCTGGCGCTCCAGCTCGCGGAAGACCTCCCAGGTGGCCCAGCGGGGGACCAGGTTACTGTTGGCGATGAGCACGCGCGGGGCGTGGCGGTGGGTGCGGAAGACGGCCACCGGCTTCCCCGACTGGACGATCATGGTCTCGTCGTCGGCCAGCGTCTCCAGGGTGGCGACCATGGCGTCGAACGCCTCCCAGGAGCGCGCCGCCCGTCCGGTGCCGCCGTACACCACCAGGTCCTCAGGGTGCTCGGCCACCTCGGGGTCCAGGTTGTTCATCAGCATCCGCAGGGCGGCCTCCTGCTGCCACCCCCGGCAGCGCAGCTCAGTGCCGCGGGGGGCTCGAACCGTCCTCGTCTGGGATTCCAGCGTGGCCATGGGGACTCCGGGAAAGGATCAGGTGGTTGTCTTCGGTGACGACGTCGGGGTCGGGGAGGTCCCTCCAGATCTCCGCCAGGGTCCCCTCGCGGACCAGCGCGGTGACGGCCTCGATGTCCGGGGCGAGGACCCGGTCGCCCACCCAGGGGGCGATGCGCTCCCGGACCAGGCGGTACGCGGTCTCCACCCCACGTCCCGGGCGCAGCGGCTTGAGGAAGTCCAGCGCCTGCGCGGCGCACATCAGCTCGATCCCCAGCACCGCTTCGGCGTTGCGGAGCACCCGGCGCGCCTTGACCGCGGCGTGGGCGCCCATGGAGACGTGGTCCTCTCGGTTGGCGTCGGTGGGGATGGAGTCCACGCTGGCGGGGTGCGCCAGGACCTTGTTCTCGCTCACCAGGGCGGCCGCGGTGATCTGCGCCATCATGAAGCCGGAGTGCAGCCCCGGCTCGGCCACCAGGAAGGCGGGGAGGCCGCCGGACAGGTCCGGGTTCACCAGCCGCTCGGTGCGTCGCTCCGACAGGGAGGCCAGGTCGGCGAGCACCATCGCCAGCAGGTCCAGCACCTGGGCCACCGGCTGTCCGTGGAAGTTGCCCCCGCTCATCACCAGCCCCTCCTCCCCCTCGTCGGGGAAGATCAGCGGGTTGTCGGTGGCGCTGTTCGCCTCCGTCTCCAGCACCGAGCGGACGTAGGCCAGGGCGTTGCGCGCGGCGCCGTGCACCTGGGGCATGCAGCGGAGCGCGTAGGCGTCCTGCACGCGTGGGTCGCCCGTGCGGTGCGACTCGCGGATCTCGCTGTCCGCCAGCAGGGTACGCAGCCGCGCCGAGCTGGCGAGCTGCCCCGGGTGGGGGCGGGCCCGCTGGATGGCGGGGTGGAAGGCGTCCGGCGTCCCCTTCAGCCCCTCCAGCGACATGGCCCCCACCACCTCCGCCGCCTCCACCAGCCGCTCCGCACGCAGGCAGAGGAGAGCGCCCAGCCCGGTCATGAACTGCGTACCGTTGTTGAGCGCCAGCCCCTCCTTGGCCTTCAGGCGCACCGGCTCCAGCCCCGCGCGGCGGAGTGCCTCCGCACCGGGGAGGACCTCCCCCCCGACCTCCGCCTCCCCCTCGCCGATCAGCACGAGCGCCAGGTGCGAGAGCGGGGCGAGGTCGCCGGAGGCGCCCACCGACCCCTGCTCAGGGATCACCGGGGTGACCCCGCGGTTCAGCAGCTCCAGGAGCAGCTCCACCACCTCCGGGCGGATCCCGGAGTACCCCTTGGCCAGGACGTTGGCGCGCAGCAGGGTGACGGCGCGCGCCTCCTCGCGCGGGAGAGGGGTGCCCACCCCGGCGGCGTGGCTGCGGATCAGGTTGACCTGCAGCTCCTCCAGCCGGTCCAGCGGGATCGCCACGTCCGCCAGACGCCCGAAGCCGGTGGTCACCCCGTACACCGCGGCGCCCCGCTCCACGGCGCGCTCCACCACCGCGCGCGAGCGGCGCATCCGCTCTACGGCCTCCGGGGTCGGCTCCACGCGGACGTCGCCGCCCTGTGCGATCCGCTCGATCGTTTCCAGCGTCAGCGTGCCGCCGTCGATCCCGATCCGCTCCATCGTCGCTCCGCGTTGAGGGTGAGAGCAAGATACCGCCGGGCCAGGCGCCGAACAACCGACAGCTCGTGCAGT
>DATAAL010000332.1:0-3620 GCA_036260145.1 Longimicrobiaceae bacterium
TGCGGGAGGACGCGCCGGGGGAGAAGCGGCTGGTGGGGTACGTGGTGGGGGCGGATGGGGGGGTGAGCGGGGGGGAGCTGCGGGAGTGGCTGCGGGGGCGGCTGCCGGAGTACATGGTGCCGGCGGGGGTGGTGGTGCTGGAGGCGTTCCCGCTGACAGGAAACGGGAAGCTGGACCGGCGGGCACTCCCGATGCCGGAGGTGGGCGACGCTGGCGAGGTGTACGTCGCGCCGCGCACCCCTGTGGAGGAGGTGCTGGCGGGGATCTGGGCCGAGGTGCTGCGGGTGGAGCGAGTGGGGGTCGAGGGCTCCTTCTTCGACCTGGGCGGGCACTCGCTCCTGGCGACGCGCGTCGTCGCCCGGGTGCGGAGCGCGCTGGGTGTGGAGCTGCCGCTGCGGGCTCTCTTCGAGAACCCCACCATCGCCGGATTGGCGGAGCGGATCGAGCAGGCGCGTCGGGCCGGCGCGGGGGTACAGGCACCGCCCCTGGTACCGGCGCCGCGCGACGGCTCCCCGCTGCCGCTCTCCTTCGCGCAGCAGCGGCTCTGGTTCATCGACCAGCTCCAGCCCGGCAGCGCCGCCTACAACATGCCCTTCCCGCTGCGCATCCGCGGGGGACTGGACCTGGCCGCCCTGGAGCGGGCGCTCACCGGGATCATGCGGCGGCACGAGACGCTGCGCACCGTTTTCGCCACCCGGGACGGCGAGCCCGTGCAGGTCATCCGCGAGGCGTCTCCGGTCGTCCTGCCGGTGGTGGACCTCGGCGCCCTCCCGGAGGAGATGCGCGGGGCGGAGCTGGCGCGGCTCGCCGGGGAGGAGGCACGTACGCCTTTCGACCTCTCGGCGGGCCCGCTGCTGCGCGCCACGACGGTGCGCCTGGGCGAGGCGGACGCCGCGGTGCTCTTCACGATGCACCACATCGCCAGCGATGGCTGGAGCATGGGGATCCTCGTACGCGAGATCTCCACGCTCTACTCTGCCTTCACGCGCGGGGAGGAGGCGCGGCTTCCGGAGCTGCCGGTGCAGTACGCCGACTATGCGGCCTGGCAGCGGGAGTGGCTCTCGGGGGAGGTCCTGGAGAGGGAGATCGGATGGTGGAGGGAGCAGCTCTCGGAAGCGCCCGCGCTGCTGGAGCTGCCCACGGACCGTCCGCGCCCGGCGGTGGCGAGCGACGTGGGCGCGGTGCTCGGCCTCGCGGTGCCGGCGAAGATCACGGCGGCGCTGCGGGCGCTGAGCCGACGGGAGGGGGCGACGCCGTTCATGACGCTGCTCTCGGCCTGGCAGCTCCTGCTGAGCCGGTACGCGGGACAGGAGGACGTGCTGGTGGGCACCCCGATCGCGGGGCGCAACCGGCTGGAGACGGAGGGACTGATCGGCTTCTTCGTCAACACCCTGGTCCTGCGGGCCGACCTCTCGGGCGGGCCGAGCTTCGCGGAGCTGTTGCGGCAGGCGCGGGAGCGCACGCTGGGCGCGTACCAGCACCAGGAGGTTCCCTTCGAGAAGCTGGTCGAGGAGCTGGGAGTGGAGCGCAGCCTGGCGCACACGCCGCTGTTCCAGGTGATGTTCACGCTGCAGAACAACGAGCGCGGCGCGCTGGAGCTGGGTGAGGCAGGGCTGGAGGGGATGGGGAGCGGGAGCACGTCGGTGAAGTTCGACCTGATGCTGGCGATGGCCGACGAAGGGGAGCAGCTGCGCGGCACGCTGGCGTACCGGACGGAGCTGTGGGAAGCGGCGACCATCGAGCGGATGACGGGGCACTTCGCCGCTCTGCTGGAGGGTGTGTCGTCGGACCCGTCGCGACCGGTGGGACAGGTCAGCTTCCTCTCGGCCGAGGAGCGGACGCAGCTGCTGGAGGAGTGGAACGAGACGGATCGGGACTATCCGGCGGACGAGTGCGTCCACGACCTGTTCGCCGTACAGGCCGCCCGCACTCCGGATGCCGTCGCCGTGGTGCACCGCGGCGAGTGGCTGAGTTACGCGGAGCTGGAGCGGGCCGCTAACCGGCTCGCCCACCGGTTGCGTCGCGAAGGTGTCGGGCCCGAGACCCGCATCGGCATCTGCCTGCGCCGTACACCGGCGGCGCTCGTGGCGATGCTGGGGATTCTCAAGGCGGGGGGTGCTTACGTACCGCTCGACCCCGAGCACCCGGCCGAGCGCATCGGCTTCATGCTGAATGATGCCGATGTGCGTCTCGTCCTCACCGACACAGGTCTCTCCAACCGTCTGCCGGCCGGGGTTTCCATGCTCTGCCTGGACGCCGTGGGTGACGCGCTCTCGCGGGAGCCGGAGACGGCGCCGGAAAGCGGCGTCACGCCGAAGAACCTGTCGCACGTCATCTTCACCTCTGGTTCCACCGGCAGGCCCAAGGGCGTGATGATCCAGCACCGGGGCACGGTCACCCTGCTGCGCTGGATGCGCGAGATCGTCCCCGCCCACGAGTGGGCTTCCGTGCTCGGAGCGACCTCCTTCAGCTTCGACGTCTCCATCGCCGAGGTCTTCGGCACGCTCTGCTGGGGCGGCAAGCTGGTGCTGGTGGAGAACGCCCTGTCGCTGCCGGAGGTGGCCGATCAGGGGATCCGCCTCGTGGTCATGGTGCCCACCGCAGCCTCCGAACTGCTCCGCATGGGGGAGATCCCCGGCACGGTACGGTCGTTCAATCTGGCGGGCGAGGCGCTGAGGGCGGACCTGGCGCAGGCGCTCTATGGGCTGGGCCACGTGCAGCACGTGCGCAACCTGTACGGTCCCACCGAGGACACCACCTACTCCACCTACTCCCATGTGGAGCGGGGGAGCGACGCGGTGTGGATCGGGCGTTCCATCGCCAAGTCACAGGCCTACGTGCTCGATGAGCAGCTCCAGCCGGTGCCGGTGGGGGTGGAGGGCGAGCTGTATCTGGCCGGCGAGGGGCTGGCGCGGGGATATGCCCGACAGCCGGACCTGACGGCCGAGCGGTTCCTGCCGAACCCGTTCGGAGCACCGGGGTCGCGGGTCTACCGGGTGCTGGATCGTGCACGGTGGCGGGCCGAGGGAGAACTTGAGTACCTGGGACGGACCGACCACCAGGTGAAGATACGCGGCTTCCGCATCGAGCCGGGCGAGATCGAGCTGGCGCTGCAGCGGCACGCCGGGGTGCACGAGGCGGTAGTCGTCGTCCGGGAGGACGTGCCGGGCGAGAAGCGGCTGGTCGCCTACGTGGTGCCGACCGTGGGCGAGATGTCGGTGGCGGAGCTGCGGACGCACCTGAAGAGGAGCCTGCCGGAGTACATGGTGCCCTCCGCCTTCGTCACCCTGGAGACGCTGCCGCTGACGACGAGCGGCAAGATCGACCGGCGTGCCCTGCCGGTGCCGGAGGGACAGAGTCTCACGGTCGGATACGTGGCACCGCGTACGCCCGGGGAGGAGGTGCTGGCGGGGATCTGGGCGGAGGTGCTGGACGTGGAGCAGGTGGGGACCCTGGACAGCTTCTTCGACCTGGGCGGGCACTCCCTGCTGGCGACGCGGGTGGTCTCCCGGGTGCGGCTCGCCTTCGGTGTCGAGCTGCCGCTGCGCGCCCTGTTCGAGTCGCCCACGGTGGCCGGGCTGGCCAGGCGCATCGACGCACTCCAGCAGGTAGAGCAGGGG
>DATAAL010000333.1:0-15548 GCA_036260145.1 Longimicrobiaceae bacterium
CCGCAGCCGCTCCGGGAGCACCCGCTCCCCGCCGACGATCACGCAGCGCACCGACGCCGGGAGCCGCGCGCCGTCCTCCGCCAGCCCGCGCACCCACTCGTGCCAGTAGGCGGTGGGGAGCTCCAGGCAGGTGACCCCCTCCTCCGCGATCACCCGCAGCAGCTCGTCGGGCGAAAACAGGTCGGCGCGGGAGAGGACCACGGCGGCGCCGCTCGCCCAGGCGGGGAAGATCTCCTCCACCACCACGTCGAAGCCGGGGGAGGCGAACTGCAGGAAGCGGTCGGTGGGGCGCAGCTCCAGGCGATCCGCGAGGTCGAGCGCGTACCCGACCAGCGACCGGTGCTCCACCGCCACCCCCTTGGGACGTCCGGTGGAGCCGGAGGTGTAGATCAGGTACGCCAGGTTGCCGGGGAGCGCGCCGCCCTCGACGGGGGCATCGTCGTACTCCCCGACGGCCTCGGCCGCGGAGTCGAGGAGCACCGTGGCCGGGTGCCGGGGGAGCCGCCCCGCGGTCGCGGCGTCCGCCAGGAGCACCGCGGCCCCCGAGTCGTCCAGAACGTACCGCAGCCGCTCGGCGGGGTAGGCGGGGTCCAGCGGGACCCACACGCCCCCGGCCTTGAGGATCGCCAGGATCCCCACCGCCATCTCCGCGGTCCGCTCCACGCAGAGGGCGACGGCGGTCTCCGACCCCACGCCCTTCGCGCGCAGGTGCCTCGCCAGCCGGCTGGACCGGGCGTCCAGCTCCCGGTAGGAGAGCACCACCCCCTCCGCGATCACGGCCGGGGCATCCGGGGTGCGCTCCGCCCGCGCGGCGAACCGGTGGTGGATGCACGCTTCCCGCGGGTGTGGGCTCGCCGGACCGCGGGACTCCGCCAGGACCTCCAGCCGCTCCACCGGGGAGAGCAGGGGAAGGTCCGCGACGCGGCCTTCCGGAGACGCCGCCATCCCCCGCAGCAGCGTCCCCATCTGCTCCAGCATCCGGCTCACGGCGGCGGCCTCGAAGCGGTGGCCGTCGTACTCCGCCTGGATGCTCAGCCCTCCGCGGATCCGCGCGTTCAGGGTCAGCGGGTAGTCGGCCTGCTCCTCCTCGCCCCGCATCTCCATGCGAAGCCCGTGCTCCCCCTCGCCGAGCCGGTCCGCGACCGGGTAGTTCTGGAAGACCAGGATGCTCTCGAAGAGGGGCTCCCCCGCCGGGATCCCACTCCAGCGCTGCACCTGCGCCAGCGGGGTGTGCTCGAACTCGCGCAGCTCCAGGTTGCGCTCCTGCAGACCCCGCAGCCAGGGCGCGACCCGGTCATCGGGAGCGGTCCGGGCGCGGAGGGGGAGGGTGTTGATGAAGAGCCCCACCATCTCCTCCACCCCCTCCACCTCCGCCGGGCGTCCGGACACCGTGGTGCCGAACACCACGTCCTGCTCCCCCGAGTAGCGCGACAGCAGCAGCGCCCACGCCCCCTGCACCAGGGTGTTCGCCGTCACCCCGTAGCGGCGCGACACCGCCAGGAGCGGGCCGGTGTCCTCCGCGGAGAGGGCGTGGCCGAGCTGCGGATAGCGGCGCTCCGGGTCGGCCGGGCGGGTGGAGGTGCGGTCCACGCCAAACGGCGTGGAGGCGGTGAATCCCGCCAGCGCCTCCCTCCAGAAGTGCTCCGCGCGGGCGGGGTCCTGCCGCTGCAGCCACGCCGTGTACTCGCGGTACGGGCGGACCGGAATCAGCTCCGGGAGGCGCCCGCCGGAGTGGGCGCCGTACAGCGCAGCCACCTCGCCGAAGATCAGGGGGACGCTCCACCCGTCGACCATCATCTGATGGTGCGTCCACACCAGCTCGTGCTCCTCCGGCCCGGTGCGGAAGAGTGCCAGCCGCATCAGCGGCGGCCGGGCGGGGTCGAAGCCGCGGGCGCGGTCTTCCCTCAGGAACGCCCGCATCCGCTCCTCCCCCGCCCCGGTGGGAGCGCCGCTCCAGTCCTCGCGGCGGATCTCCAGCTCCACCTCGCGCCGCACCACCTGCAGCGGCCGGTCGATCCCCTCCCAGGCGAAGCCGGTGCGCAGCGCCATGTGCCGCGCGGTCACCTCCCGCCACGCCCGGTCGAAGGCGGCGGAGTCCAGCTTCCCGAGCAGCCGGAGCTGGAGCTGCGCCACGTAGGCGCCCCCGCCCGGCTGCATCAGGGTGTGGAAGAGCATCCCCTCCTGCATGGGGGTCAGCGGGTACACGTCCTCCACGTCGCGGCCGGCGCCGACCAGGCGGTCGAGGGCGGCCTGGTCCAGCCCGGCGAGCGGGAAGTCGCTCGGAGTGCAGCCCCCCGCGTCCAGCGAGGCGCAGTGCGCGATCAGAGCGCGCAGCTCCGCCCGCAGGCGCTCCGCCACCCCTTCCACCGTCTCGCGGCGGTGCGCGGCCTCGCTGAAGGAGACGGCGATGCGCAGCCGCCCCTCCTCCACCGCCGCGTTCACCGCGAGCAGGTGGGGAGCCCGCCCCTCCGGGCTCGCCCACGGTCCGATGGCCTCCGGCGCCAGCGCGAAGAAGCCGGCCCCCGCGGCGTCGAGCCGCCCCAGGTAGTTGAAGGCGACCCGGGGCCGCGGCAGCGCGGCGAGGCGGGCGCGCAGCTCCGGGTCCGCAGACAGGTAGCGCAGCGCGCCGAAGCCGATCCCGCGGTTGGGAACCTCGCGGAGCCGCTCCTTGACGTGCTTCAGCGCCGCGCCGGGCGACGGGTCCTCGCCCACGTCCAGGAGCACGGGGAAGAGGGTGGTGAACCAGCCGACGGTGCGCGACAGGTCCACGTCCGCGAACAGCTCCTCGCGTCCGTGCCCCTCCAGCTCCACCAGCACCCGCGGGCTCCCCGTCCACGCCGCCAGCGACCGGGCGAGAGCGGTGAGGAGCACGTCGTTGACCTGTGTACGGTACGCCCGCGGCACCTCGTGGAGCAGCGCGAGGGTCTCCTCCGCGCCGAGCGAGACGGACACCTCCCGCACGGTGGCGAGCGTCGGCGTCCCCTCCGCGAAGTCCACGGGGAGCACGGCCGCCTCGCCCCACCGCGGGTCCGTCCAGAAGGGGAGCTCCGCGTCGAAGCCGCCCGCCCTGGTGTGCTCCGCCAGGCGCCCGGCCCAGGCGCGGAAGGAGGTGGTCTTGGGGGGGAGCACGACGGCCTCGCCGCGCGCCATCTGCCCGTACGCCGTCTCCAGGTCCTCCAGCAGCACCCGCCACGAGACCCCGTCCACGACCAGGTGATGCACCGCCAGCAGGAGCCGCTGTCCGCTTCCGACCCCGCGGTGGAAGAGCGCCGCCCGCAGCAGTGGCCCCTCCGCCAGCTCCAGGCTGCGCTGCAGGCGGGCCCCTGCGCGCTCGATGGCCGCGGGGTGCCGTCCCTCCGGGAGAGCCGACAGGTCGATCGTCGGCAGCGGGACGGCTTCGCCGGCCGGGGCGTTGGTCTGCCGCCACCCGCCGTCCGTCTCGCGGAAGCGCAGCCGCAGCGCGTCGTGGTGCGCGACCAGGCGCGACAGGGCGCGCTCCAGCGCCGCGGCGTCCAGACGCTCCCGGAGCGTCAGCAGCAGCGGCATGTTCCAGTGGTGCGGCTCCGGCGGCTCCTGCTCGAAGAACCAGCGCTGCACCGGGGTGGTCTCCACCTCTCCGGCGACCTCCCCCTGCTCCGCCTCCGCCCCCGCTACCCCTGCCGCCCGCGCCAGCGCCGCGACGGTGGGGTGCTCGAAGAGCTGCCGCGGGGTGAGGTGCACCCCGACCCGCCGGGCGCGGGACACCACCTGGATGGAGAGGATGGAGTCGCCCCCCAGCTCGAAGAAGTTGTCGTGGATCCCCACCCGCTCCACGCGCAGGACCTCCGCCCATACCGCCGCCAGCTCCCGCTCCGCCGCGGTGCCGGGCGCCTCGTAGGGCGCGTCCTCCGCGCGCAGTCCGTCCTCCGGGTCGGGGAGGGCGCGGCGGTCCAGCTTGCCGTGGCGGGTCAGCGGGAGCCGATCCAGCAGCACGAACACGGAGGGGACCATGTACGCCGGGAGCCTGCGCGCGACGTGATCCCGCAGCTCGGCGACGGAGGGGAGCCCCTCCGCGGGGACCAGGTAGGCCACCAGGCGCCGGTCGCCGTCCCCGGTGTCGCGGACCACCACGGCGGCCTCCGCGACGGCGGGGTGCGACGCGAGCGCCGCCTCCACCTCCGCGGGCTCGATGCGGAAGCCGCGCACCTTCACCTGCTGGTCGATACGCCCCAGGAACTCCAGGTTGCCGTCCGCCAGCCGGCGCACCCGGTCGCCCGTGCGGTACATCCGCGCGCCGGGCTCTCCGAACGGGTCGGGGAGGTAGCGCTCCGCGGTCAGCTCCGGGCGCCCCAGGTAGCCGCGGGTGACCCCCTCCCCCCCGACGTACAGCTCCCCGGGCACCCCGATCGGAGCCGGCTGCCCGGCGCAGTCCAGCACGTAGACGCGGGTATTCTCCGTCGGCCGCCCGACGGGGAGGTGGTCCCACCCGGACCCGTCGTCCCCCGCCTCCAGGCGCAGGGCAGTGTTGGTGACGGTGGTCTCCGTGAGGCCGAAGACGTGCACCAGCGGGACGCCCAGCCCCGCCCACTGCCGCAGCCGCTCCGGGAGCACCCGCTCCCCGCCGACGATCACCCAGCGCACGCACGCCGGGAGGCACAGCCCGTCCTCGGCGAGCTGGCGCACGCACTCGTGCCAGTAGGCGGTGGGGAGCTCGAAGCCGGTGACGCCCTGCGCCTCCACGGTCCGCATCAGCTCGGCGGGCGACGCCAGCAGCTCCCCTTCGGGGAAGACGACCGCCGCCCCCGTAGCCCAGGCCGGGAAGAGCTCCTCGATGACCACGTCGAAGCCAGGCGAGGCGAACTGGAGGACCCGGTCGTCGCCAGCCAGCCGGAGCTCGCGCGACATCGCCTGCGCGTACGCCACCAGCGACCGGTGGGAGACCATCGCCGCCTTCGGCCGGCCGGTGGATCCGGAGGTGTAGACGGCGTAGGCGAGGTTCTCCGCGTCCGCTCCGCTCTCCACCGGCTCCGTGGGCTCGTTCGAAGGGACCGGGGTGTCGATGCAGAGCACGGTCGCGCCCGTCTCCGGCAGGCGCTCGCGGAGCCCCGCGAGCGTCACCACCACGGCCGCGCCGCTGTCCTCCAGCATGAAGGCGAGGCGCTCGGCGGGGTACTCGGGGTCCAGGGGGACGAAGGCGCCGCCGGCGCGGAGCACGGCCAGCACCGCCACCGCCAGCTCCGGCGAGCGGTCCAGCACCAGCGCGACCCGCGCCTCCGGCCCCACCCCCAGCGCCCGCAGCCGGCAGGCGAAGCGGCTGGCCTCGCTCTCGAACTCCGCGTAGGTGAGGGAGCGCGCGCCCTGGACCACGGCCACGGCGTCCGGGACCTCCGCGGCGCGCGCGGCGATCGGGTCGTGGATGCGCGCGTCGCGGGGGAACGCGGCCCGGGGTCCGTTCAGCTCCCCCAGCAGCCGGCGACGCTCGGCCTCGCCCACCAGCGCGATGTCGCCCACGCGCCCCTCCGGATGACGGGCCAGGGCGTCGAGGACCGTCTCCAGGTGCTCCAGCATCCGCTCGACCGTCGCCGCGTCGAAGCGCCGCAGGGCGTACTCCGCCTTCACTCCCAGGCGCTCGCCGGGGGTAACGGAGAGGGTGAGGGGGAAGCCGCCCTCCTCGATCCCGCCTCGCGTCTCCACCCGGAGACCGTGGGCCCCGCCGACCACCGCGTCCTCCAGCGGGTAGTTCTGGAAGACCAGGATGCTCTCGAACAGGCGCTCCCCCGCGGCGACGCCGCTCCACCGCTGCACCTGCACCAGCGGGGTGTGCTCGTGCTCCCGCAGCTCGGCCTGCCGCGCCTGCAGCGCCCGCAGCCAGGGGAGGATCCTCTGCTCCGGGGCCACCTGCACGCGCACGGGGAGGGTGTTGATGAAGAGGCCGACCATCTCCCCCGCCCCCTCCAGCTCCGCCGGGCGCCCCGAGACGGTGGCGCCGAAGACCACGTCCTCCTCCCCGGAGTAGCGCGACAGCAGTAGCGCCCACGCCCCCTGCACCAGGGTGTTCGCCGTCAGCCCGTAGCGCGCGGCCGCTTCCCGGACCGCGGCGGAGACCCCCTCGTCCATCGTCCGCAGCAGGACCGCTTCCCCCTCCTCCGACGCGGCCCCGGTCGGGTGGTCCACCCCGAAGGGGGTCGGGACGGGGGCGCCATCCAGCGCGTCGCGCCAGAAGTCCTCGGCTCCCCGGTCGTCGCGGCCCAGCAGCCAGGCCACGTACTCGCGGTACGGCCGGTCACGCGAGGGCTCCGGGGCGCGGCCAAGGAGGCGGGCGCCGTACCCCGCCACCACGTCGCGGTACACCAGCGACAGGCTCCACCCGTCCAGCACCAGGTG
The DNA here is from genome assembly GCA_036260145.1 of Longimicrobiaceae bacterium. Classification (GTDB taxonomy): domain Bacteria; phylum Gemmatimonadota; class Gemmatimonadetes; order Longimicrobiales; family Longimicrobiaceae; genus JAFAYN01. Next base: position 6,364 of record DATAAL010000333.1, read on the forward strand.
GTGGTGCGTCCAGACGAAGTGGTGCCGGTCGTCCTCGAGGCGGAAGAGGGTGACGCGGGTCAGTGGCGGGCTCCCCAGGTCGAACCGCCGGGCCCGGTCCGCGCGCAGGAAGGCCTGCATGCGGACCTCGCGCTCGGCGGGGTCCACCCCCCGCCAGTCGTGCTCCTCGAAGGGGAGCTCCACCCGCTGCCGCACGATCTGCAGCGGACGATCGACGCCCTCCCAGGCCAGCCCGGTGCGCAGCGCCGTGTGCCGGTCCAGTACCCCCTGCCAGGCCGCGCGGAACGCAGCCACGTCCAGCGGGCCCGCCAGGTCGAAGCGGAACTGGCCGAGGTACGCGCTCCCCTCCTCGTACAGCGAGTGGAAGAGCATCCCCTCCTGCATGGGGGTCAGCGGGTACACGTCCTCGATCCCCCGCTCCCGTCCCAGCAGCCGGTTCAGCCCGGCCTGGTCCAGCCCCGCCAGCGGGAAGTCGCTGGGAGTGTAGCCGCCCGCGTCCGGCGATGCGCAGTGCGCCACCAGCGCCCGCAGCCCGGCCAGGAAGGCGTCGGCGATCCGCCGCACCGTGTCCGGGCGATGTGCGGTGGCGTCGTAGCTCCACGCCGCGCGCAGGCACCCGCCCTCCACCATGGCGTTCACCGTGAGCAGGTGGAGGCCGCGCCCGCCCGGCGCCACAGCCGGCCCGATCGACTCCGGCGCCAGGGCGAAGAGCGCCCCTCCGGCGCCGCCCGCGTCGAGCTGCCCCAGGTAGTTGAAGGCCACCCGCGCGCGGGGGAGCGCCGCGAGGCGGGCCCGGACCTCCGGGTCCGCGGACAGGTAGCGCAGCGCGCCATAACCGATCCCCCGCTCAGGCACGCCCCGGAGCTGCTCCTTGATGCGCTTCAGCCCCTCGCCGGGGGAATCGCCCCGTCCGGCGTCGAGGACCACGGGGTAGAGCGTGGTGAACCATCCGACGGTGCGGGACAGGTCGGTCCCCTCCAGCAGGTGCTCCTCTCGGCCGTGGCCTTCCAGCTCCACCAGCACGCGCGGGTCACCGCTCCACTCCCCGAGCGCGCGGGCCAGCGCGGCGAGGAGGGCGTCGTTGATCTGGGTGCGGTACGCCCTCGGCACGTCGCGGAGCAGAGCCCGGGTCTCCGCCTCGTCCAGCTCCACCGACAGCGTACGCGGCTCGGGCACCGCGGCTTCCCCCTCCGCGAAGTCGACGGGGATCGGGGACACCCCGGCGCGCGACGGATCGGTCCAGTAGGGAAGCTCCGCGTCGAAGCCCCCGCGTCGCGCGTGCTCGGCGAGGCGGAGGGCCCAGGCGCGGAAGGAGGTGGTCTTCGGCGGGAGCGAGGGCGCTACGCCGCGGGCGATCTGCCCCAGTGCCGTCCCGAGGTCCTCCAGCAGCACGCGCCAGGATACCCCGTCCAGCACCAGGTGGTGCACGGCGAGCAGGAGCCGCTGCCGCCCGTCTCCCCCGAGCTCGAAGAGCGCCGTGCGGAAGAGCGGTCCCTCGGCCAGGCTCAGGCTCCGCTGCACGCGGACCCCCTCGCGCTCGATCGCGGCGGCGCGCTCGGTCTCCGGGAGCGACGACAGGTCGATCGTCTCGACCGGCACGCCGGCACCGGCGGGTGCGTTCTCCTGCCGCCAACCACTTCCAGTCTGGTGGAAGCGCAGCCGCAGCGCGTCGTGGTGCGCGGCCAGATGCGACAGGGCGCTCTCCAGCGCCGCGGCATCCAGACGCTCGGCGGGCGCCAGGAGCAGCGACATGTTCCAGTAGTCGGGGTCCGGCAGCTCCTGCTCGAAGAGCCAGTGCTGGATCGGCGTCAGCGGCACCTCGCCCGTCACGGGCCCCTGCTCCGCCCCGCGCCCCGGGCGCGCTCCGGCCACCGCCGCCAGGCCCGCCACGGTAGGGTTCTCGAAGAGCTGCCGCGGGGTGAGGTGCAGCCCGGCGGCGCGGGCTCGCGCGACGATCTGGATGCTGAGGATGGAGTCGCCGCCCAGCTCGAAGAAGTCGTCGTGCACCCCCACGGCGTCGCGCCTCAGCACCTCCGCCCAGACGCGGGCCAGCACCTCCTCGGCGTGCGTCCGCGGCGCGACGCCTTCCTCCGGGGCCGGCGCGACCTCCGGCGCGGGGAGGGCGCGGCGGTCCAGCTTGCCGTTGGGGGTGAGCGGCATCCGCTCCAGCGCCACGAAGGCGGAGGGGATCATGTACTCCGGGAGGCGCTCCCGGAGCCAGGCACGCAGCTCCGCCGCCGGGGGCGAATCCTCCGCGACGACCAGGTACGCTGCCAGCCGACGCTCGCCGGGCCGGTCCTCGCGCGCGACCACCGCCGCCTCGCGCACCGCCGGGTGCTCCAGCAGCGCGGCCTCCACCTCGCCGGGCTCCACCCGGAAGCCGCGGACCTTAACCTGGAAGTCCACGCGGCCCACGAACTCCAGCGTCCCGTCCTCCCTCCACCGGGCGAGGTCGCCGGTGCGGTAGAACCTCGCCCCCGGCTCGCCGAAGGGGTCGGGGACGAACTTCTCCGCCGTGAGTGCCGGGCGGCCCAGGTATCCCCGCGCCACCGCCGGTCCCCCGACGAACAGCTCCCCCGCCACGCCGACCGGGACGGGCTCGAAGCCGCGGTCCAGCAGGTAGACGCGGCGGTCGCCCACCGGCGCCCCGATGGGGACGGCCGTCCCGTCGAAACCGGCCGGGACCGGGTAGCAGGTGGCGAACACGGTGCACTCCGAGGGACCGTAGCCGTTCACCACCCGGAGTCCCGGGTGCGCCTCCAGCGCGCGCCGCACGTGCGGCACCGAGAGCGCCTCCCCGCCCACCATCACCTGGCGGACCCCGTCCAGCAGCGCGGGGCAGCTGTCCACCACTAGGTTGAAGTACGCCGCGGTCAGCCAGAGTGTGGTCACGCCGCCCGCCGCGGCCTCCGCCGCCAGCTCCGCGGGCTCGGATCCCTCCCCGGAATACAGGACGCACGTAGCCCCGGTGAGGAGCGCCGGCCACAGCTCCAGCGTCAGCACGTCCCAGGAGACGCTGGAGTACTGGAAGAGCACCTGCTCCCGGTCGAACCGCACGTATTCCGCCCCCCGGAAGAAGCCCGGCACGGCGCGGTGCGGGACCTCGGTGCCCTTGGGGGTGCCGGTGGACCCGGAGGTGTAGATGACGTACGCCAGGTGCTCGGGAGTCGCGGGGACCACCGGCGCGAACGGCCCTGGGTCGGCATCCGCGGCGAAGGGCGCGAGCACCACCCGCCCCGCGTACTCCGGGAAGCGGCCCACGGTGGCGGAGCCTGCGAGGAGCACCGGCGCCTCCGCGTCGGCGAGCATGAAGGCCAGGCGCTCGGCCGGGAAGCGAGGATCGAGCGGGAGGTAGGCTCCGCCGGCCTTCAGGATGCCGAGCAGCCCCACCACCAGCTCGGGCGAGCGCTCCAGGCAGATCCCCACGCGCACGTCGGGCCCCACCCCCAGCGCGGCCAGTCGGCGCGCCAGGGCGTCGGAGCGGCGGTGCAGCTCCCCGTAGCTGACCGCCTGGCCGCGGAAGAGGAGCGCCGTGGCCTCCGGCCGCTGCTCCGCCTGCTCGGCGAAGAGCTGGTGCAGGCAGCGGGGCGCGGGCGCGGCGGCGCCGGAGCTGGCCGCCGCCAGGAGCCGGGCGCGCTCCCCCGCGGCGAGCGGGGAAACGGCGTCCAGCGGCCGGGAGGGGTCGGTGGCGAGATCGGCGAGGATCCTCCGCAGGTGCTCCAGCAGCCGCTCCACCGCCGACACCCCGAAGCGGGCGCGGTCGTACTCCACGGCGAGCTCCATCCGCTCGCCTGGCTGCACCTCCAGGGTGAGCGGGTACCCGGTCTGCTCGGTCCTCCCCCGGGCCGACAGCCTCAGCCCGTGCTCCCCGTCCGTCTGCACGTCGCGCAGCGGGTAGTTCTGGAACACCAGGATGCTCTCGAAGAGCGGTTCCCCCGCGGGGACGCCGCTCCGGCGCTGCGCCTGCGCCAGCGGCGTGTGCTCGAAGTCGCGCAGCCGGGCGGTCCGCTCCTGCAGCTCCCGGAGCCACTCCCCCGCGCCCCGACCTGCGGGGACGGGCACGCGCACGGGGAGCGTGTTGATGAACAGCCCGACGCCCTCGTCGATCCCTTCCAGCTCCGCCGGACGCCCGGCGACAGTGACGCCGAAGAGCACCTCCTCTTCGCCCGAGTAGCGGGCCAGGAGGAGCGCCCACGCCCCCTGCAGCACCGTGGCAACAGTCAGACCCCGCGAGGTAGCGAGCCGCTGCAGCGCCACCGTCTCTCCCTCCTCCAGACGGAGCCGGATCCCGGCGTAGCGGGGCTCGCCTGCCGCGAGCGGCGCCGCGGGGCGGTCGATCCCCAGCGGGGTCGCCGCCTCGAAGTCCGCCAGCTCCGCACTCCAGAAGCGGTCGGCCGCCTCCGCGTCCCTCGTCAGGAGCCACTCCACGTAGGGGCGGTAGGCGGGGCCCGCCGTGAGGCCCGGGTCCCGCCCGGCCGTGAGCGCCTCGTACGCCGCGATCACGTCGCGGTACACCAGGGCGAGGCTCCACCCGTCCAGCACCAGGTGGTGGTGCGTCCAGATTAGCCGGTGCTCGCGGTCGCCGGTGCGGAGGAGCGTGAGCCGCATCAGCGGCGCGCGGCCCAGGTCGAAGCCGCGGGCGCGGTCGTCGCGCAGAAACGCCGACGCGCGGGCGTCGACCTCGCCCCCGTCCAGGCCCCGCCAGTCCTGGCGCTCCAGGGGGACGTGCGCCTCGCGCCGCACGACCTGCAGCGCGCCGCCCTCCCCCTCCCAGATGAAGCCCGTCCGCAGCGCCGGGTGACGCGCCGCCACCGCCTGCCAGGCACGCCCGAAGGCGTCCGCGTTCAGCTCCCCCGAAAGGTCGAAGACGAACTGGCCGAGATAGGCGCTCCCCCCCTCCTCGTAGATGGCGTGGAAAAGCATCCCCTCCTGCATGGGGGTCAGCGGGTACGCGTCCTCCACCTCGCCGCCGGACGCCTCCAGCCGCTCGAGCGCGGCCGGATCGGGTGCCCCCGTCCCGGCCGCGCGCCCTTCCCCGCCGTCCGCGCCTGCGCCGGTCAGCGCCACCCGCGCCAGGGCGGCGATGGTGGGCTGCTCGAACATCTGGCGCGGGGTCACCCGTACTCCCGCCCGCCGCGCCCGGGCGACGGCCTGGATGGAGAGGATGCTGTCGCCACCGGTCTCGAAGAAGTTGTCCAGCACCCCCACCCGCTCGACCCCCAGCGTCTCCGCCCAGACGCGCGCCAGGATCTCCTCCACCTCGCCGCGCGGTGCCACGTACGCTCCCGGGGAGGCGGAGGGATCGGGCGCGGGGAGCGCGCGCCGGTCCAGCTTGCCGCTCGGGGTCAGCGGGAGCCGCTCCAGGAGCACGAAGGCGCCGGGCACCATCGGTTCCGGGAGCCGCTCCCGCAGGTATATCCGCAGCTCCTCCGCCGACACCTCCACGGCCTCCCGGGGGACGACGTAGCCCACCAGCCGCGGCCCGCCCGGGAGGTCGTCCCGCACCACGACGCACGCCTCCCGCACCGCCGGGTGCGTCCCCAGCGCGGCCTCCACCTCGCCGGTCTCGATCCGGTGCCCGCGGAGCTTGACCTGGCCGTCCAGCCGGCCCAGGTACTCCAGCTCCCCCTCCGCCAGCCAGCGCACCCGGTCTCCCGTGCGGTACAGCCGCGCCCCCCGCTCCCCGCCGAACGGATCGGGCACGAAGCGCTCCGCCGTCAGCCCCGGCTGGCCCAGGTAGCCACGCCCCACCTGCACACCGCCCAGGTACAGCTCCCCGGCCGCACCCGCCGGGAGGGCCTCCATCCCCGCGTCCAGCACGTAGACGCGGGTGTTCGCCACCGGCCGGCCGATGGGCACCACGGGACGCCCCCGCTCGCACGCGTGGGACGTCACGTCCACCGCCGCTTCGGTCGGACCGTACAGGTTGTGCAGCTCCGCCCACGGCAGCCGCTCGAAGAAACGGTCGCGCAGCGTCCCCGGGAGCGCCTCCCCGCTGCACACCACCCGCCGCACGCTCCGGCACCGCTGCGGCTCGCCCCCTTCCAGGAACGCCTGCAGCATGGAAGGGACGAAGTGCAGCGTCGTGACCCCCTCGCGTTCGATCAGCTCCGACAGGTACACGGGGTCGCGGTGTCCCTCCGGACGGGCGATCACCAGGCGCGCTCCGGCGAGCAGGGGCCAGAAGAACTCCCATACCGAGACGTCGAAGCTGAAGGGCGTCTTCTGCAGCACCACGTCGTCCGGCGTGAGGCCGTACTCCTCCTGCATCCAGAGGAGCCGGTTGACGATGCCGCGGTGGGCGTTCATCGCCCCCTTGGGACGGCCGGTCGAGCCGGAGGTGTAGATGACGTACGCCAGGTGGTCGGGGTCGAGGGGCCCCGCAGGCCCCTGCTCCGCCGCCTCCCCCGCACGGAGGGTGGGGGCTGGCTCGACCACCACCCGCTCGCCTGTGAACTCCGGGAGGAGCCCGGCCAGGTGCGGCTGCGTGACCAGGAGAGGGACGGCGGAGTCGACCAGCATGTAGGCCAGCCGCTCGGCCGGGTAGCCGGGGTCGAGGGGGACGTAGGCGGCGCCGGCCCTGAGGACTCCCAGGAGCGCCACCACCAGCTCCGCGCTGCGCTCCATGAGCACGCCGACCCGGGTCTCGGGGCCAACCCCTGCCTCTTGCAGCCGGTCGGCGAGCGAAGCGGTGCGGCGCTCCAGCTCGCGGAAGGCCAGCGTCTCTCCCTCGAAGGTCAGCGCGGGTGCGTCCGGGGTGTTACGGGCCTGCGCCTCGAACAGGCCGTGCAGCGTCGCCGGACCGTCGAACGCCGTGGTCGTGTCGTTCCATTCGGACAGGACCTGCGCCCGCTCCGCGCCGGCCAGCAGCGGGAGCCCGTCCACCGGCGGGTCGTCGGGGCCGGCCATCGCCTCCAGCAGCGCCCGCAGGTGCCCGGGCGCGCGCGCGAAGAGCGCCGCGTCGACGGCACCGTCGTAGCGCAGCGTCAACTCCATCCCATCCCCAGCCGTCCCCGCCTCCAGCAGCGCGGCGTACCCCAGCCAGGCCTCGGCCTCGTGCCGGCGGAAGTCGCGGACCTCCTGCCCCCCCACCCGCGCCCCCTCGAAGCCGCTGTCGGGAAGGTCCTGGAAGATGAAGAGGGTGTCGAAGAGCCGCTCGCCGGCGGGGATCTCGCTCCAGGCACGCACCCGGGCGGGCGAGACGTGCTCGAAGGGCCGTGCCCTGACCTGCGCGGCCTGCTGCGCGCGCAGCCACGCCCCCAGCGGCTCGCCGGGCGTCACGCGCGCGCGCACGGGGACCGCGTTGATGAAGAGCCCCAGCATGGCGTCGGCTCCGCTGAGCCCGGCGGGACGCCCGTTGGAGAGCCCACCGAAGACTACGTCGCGCTCCCCGGCGTAGCGCCCCAGCAGGACCGCCCAGGCACCCTGCAGCAGCGTGTGGAGCGTGACCCGGTGCCGGCGGGCCGCGGCGCGAAGCGATTCCACCAGGACCGGTTCCAGGAGCAGCGTCCGCGAGTCGGTGCTCCCGTCGCCCGCAGCCGTCCGGACGGGTGGGCCAGGAAGCCTCGTCGGTGCGTCGAAGCCCGCCAGCTCCGCCCGCCAGAACGCCTCGATCTCCTCGGCGCTCCGGCCCTGCAGCCAGACGTGGTAGGCGCCGAGGGAGGGGGCGGGCGCCGTGGCGGGCTCCTCGCTCCGGCAGAGCACGTCGTACGCGGCGAGCACCTCGCGCAGCAGCAGCGTCACCGACCATCCGTCCAGGAGCAGGTGATGGTAGCTCCACACGAAGCGGTGCTCATCGTCGGCCGTGCGCACCTGGATCAGCCGCAGCGGCGGGGCAGCCGACAGGTCGAAGCCGGCGCGGCGCACCTCCGCGCGCAGCTCCGCCAGCCGCGGCTCGCGCTCGGCCGCCTCCACTCCGCGCCAGTCCAGCGCCTCGATCGGCATCTCCGCGCGGGCGCGCACCACCTGCAGCGGAGCATCCAGTCCCTCCCAGAAGAACAGGCTCCGCAGCGCCGGGTGGCGGGCCACCGCCCGGTTCCACGCGCGTGCGAAGGCGACCGGGTCGAAGGGTCCGCGCACGGTCCAGCTCACCTGCTCCACGTACCGGCCCGCCGCCCCCGCACTCAGCTCGTGAAGCAGGATCGCCTCCTGCATCGGGCTCAGGGGGTAGACGCTCTCGACGTTGTCCATTGGGGTACCAGACCGACACAGTCGGCGGAGGAGGGGGTGCCGGAGATCGCAGGAACCTCCGTTTGCAGTTGCAGAATCTCAGATTCCGCGCGCGTTTGTGCGTTACTAGACGTGAAATGATCGATGCGTGACACAAAGAATCTCGCGCTGCGTGCTGGCAGCGCGAGACCTGTTCGGCGCTTTCGGAGCTTAGGGAACCAGCCGCAGGTTGTCAACCCGCAGCCCTCGACCGTTCAGGCGACTCAGGGCAAATTCCCCCGGGATCCGTATGGATTTTCTACCGTTGCGGAGAGCATCCGGCTGAACTGCCGGAGCCATCGGGGGGCAGGCGTTCGGGATGGAGAGGCAGCGACGGGGTGTGACGCCCACCGGCCGCCCGGACGCAACGACATGAGTCATCCCGAAGCGGGCCGACCACAAGAGTGCCATAGTCGCGCTTCGCAGCGCACCCCACGGTCGGCCATCGCTGGAGAGCGCGAGCGACAGCTCCTCCCCCACCCACTCGTCCTCCTCGACGAACAGCCGCGACGTCAGCGACTCGCCGATTTGCGACGCAACCTCCGGCGGACAGCCTTCCCTGGACGCGATCCGCAGCAGCCCGCGCCGCTTGGTCCGCTTCACCGCCGACCCCTTGAAGCGCCGCGAGAACTCTTCCGGCGTCAGACCCATCAGCTCGATCAGCCCCGTGCACCCCCCCGCGCGGGAGCGAGGCGGCCTCGCCTTAGGCTCTGCGAACGAGTTCCACCGACAGACCTCCTGGGAGGATTGTCCGGTACCGCGTTTCGCGATCCCGCTGGATTCGGGGGTGCAGGACCCTGCGCGGGGAAAGGAGATGACCGGCATGGAGCCTTCCGCCTGCCGTCCGTCGAGCCTGCGGAAGGGGCATCCACACGAGAACAGGTTGACCGATGCGCGCCGAACCGGAGCCTCCAGGGTTCGTCCGCCTCGGATGGCCCCGTCCCCATGGCTACAGCTCTTCCAGCATCCGCCGCACC
>DATAAL010000334.1:0-7996 GCA_036260145.1 Longimicrobiaceae bacterium
ACGTTGGTGCAGGTGACCAGCAGGATCAGCAGGCCGACCAGGCCGAGTGACAGGGTCAGGCGGACCACGTCCTCCTCGAATTGGGGATCACCGTTTCCAGCAAGCAGCGGGACCACCTCGGTGCTGGGCTCGCGAAGTTCCTCCGCATTGGGCCGCCTGGTCTCCGCGGTGGCTCTGGCGGCGATAACCCGAACGGCCGCCGTCACTTCGCCCGGCGTCGCACCTGGGCGCAGCCGCGCGGCGGCGCTAAGATCCAGGCTTTCTGCCGATGAATTCGACATCACTGCATGCCGACTGGAGAGCGGAAGCCACAGCTGTAGTGGATTGCCTCCGCCCATCCCCATGAACCGGGGCGGTGCCACGCCTACGATCGTGATGGGCACACCGTTCACGAACAGGGTCCTGCCGACCACGCCTGGACTCCTCCCGAAGAGCTGGTCCCAGGCGACGTGCCCGATGACCGCCACCCTCGCCGATGTCGGGTCCCCGGCCTCGAACGTGGGAAGGCCAGCACCCACGATCGGTCGCACGCCCAGAACAGCGAAGTAGTTCTCGGTCACGAAGATCGCCTCTGCCGTGAGCGCACCGAGCTCCCTGCCGCCGGCCACGTCCAGGTTGACCTCTGCGTTCGCCCATCCGGTCACGGCGCTGAAGTATTCGCTCAGCCGCCGGTACTCTTCGAACTCCTCGGATGAAAAGGCGCGGGTCCTGCGCGCCGCGTACTCGCCGGCCTGGCTACCCCGGATACGAACGAGATTGTCCTCGCGGGGAACGGCGGGCGGCGGCTGCACCGCGAAGGAGTAGACCACGGAGAACAGCAGAGTGCTGATGCTCATCCCCAACGACAGGATGGTCAGCATCGTGAGCGTCGTCCCCCATCGCCGGCGGAATTGACGGAACGCGAAGCGGGCGTCGGCGGTCAGGGCATCACGCCAGCTGGAGCCCCCTGCGACGCCCGACTCCTCCCCGGCACCCCGCTCGAGTCGATCGGGACGAGCGATGGGACGGCTCCAGAGACGAGAACGACCGATCATGGTTTCTCCCTTGCTGGCGTGACCGCGACATTCCTCACGTCGCGATACCGGCGAAATCGCTGGCTACCGACCACGGTCCGTGCTACGGAAGCGGTCGGTGTTGGCTCAGGTACATGGCACAACGACTCAGCCGAAGCACCAGATGCTGCGAGAGGAGGATACGCGCGGCGATCTGGACTGTGATTCGGCCGTGCTGGACATGACGCGCGTGAAGACGTACCGCCGGGTCGGTGGCGGCTGCACGCGCTTGAGCTGGTGCTCGCAGAGTTTCGGCCAAACCTTGGCGTGGTGTTTCGAATAATTTCTCGGCAGCGGGCCACTGTCAAGGACACCGGGCGCGGCAGATACCCCCGGGGGCGGCGTCCCTACGGGGAATCGCTCGCGAGCAAGGGCCGGAGCCACTCCCCGCTACGTATCGGTTCATCGGGCGGCTCTTTCGCTTCGGGCAAAGGGGCCCACAGGCGGCGGAAGGGAGTCGCGGGACCGCGGTCGCTCGAGATCCTTGACTGCGGATTTCTGAGCAACTAGGATGTCTCAAATTATGCGGAGGCCCCGTCCAACGACAAGGTGGTTGCTTTCGTGGCAACCTGAGGCGTGTCCTGCACTCGGGAGCAGGTAGTCCTGATTGTCGTGGCGCGGCAGGGGGCAAGCTCCCTGGCGTCAACCGGTCACGCAGGCTCATCAGCGGCCGGAGGCGCGGAGCTGCTCATCGGGGTCGCGCCTGGGCTCGCCGCCACGCACCTGGAGCCACCCGTTCCGCATCGGATCTAGCGCGACCACGAAGCTGGTTCTCATCTCTAAGCGCACCGGATTGCAGACCAGAAGCGGCCCTGAGAGTTCAAAATAGATCGCTTTGGGACTCTTGATGCGGAGCGCCTTCTCGCGCTCCGGCATCTCGGTCTTGAGGTATTTCGACGACATCCTCGCGGTCACGAAGCCACAGTTTCGAGAGCTCGCGGTGAAGCGGGCTCTCATCGAGGAGTACATGAAGCAGCTCGGCATGAGCTATCTCGATGGAAGCGCGACGTTCTACTTCTTCGTCCGCGTGTCGGTCGGGACGGAGAGCCTCGATCGGACCAAGCGCGGGATCCACGCGATCCACGAGATGATCCAGGGAGCACGACCCGGCGCGGGCAGTTCGGGCACCGAGTTCCTGCGCGGCATTAGCCCCGCGGAGCCGGCGCTCTCGCAGGTAAGCCACTGAGCCGTGCCCATCGATCTTGACCGCCCTCGTCCCTACCCCGCGGCGTCGACCTCACGAGGAGCCGACCTCCCACGATGGGATTGCGGATGGCGCGAGCACGCCCTGCACCCGCGCCGGACCGTAGCAGGCCAGGGGGCGACATTCGTTCTCTGGCCACACTCGTGTCCCGGAGAAGCACTACAGACAAATGGATGGACATGCCGACGACGTTCGCGGACGCCGGCTTACTCTCCTTCTTCTCCATCATCTGATGACCGAGCCCGAGCTGGAGACGCTGCAGGAGGAGATGCCGGCGCACCTGCCGGAACGAGCGGAGGTGCTGCCGGTCCCGCTGCTGGTCCTCGATCAATCGGGCGGGTCGCTGCCAGGGGCGGGGCACGAGGACCACGAGGCGTTCTTCCGCACTCTGTTGGGAGACGTCACGGAGCCGACGGTGCCTTACGGCGTGGTGCAGGCGTGGGGTCGGGGAACCGGGGAGGCGTGCCTCCCGGTGGAGGAGAGCGTGGCGGAGCGACTACGGCGGCGGGCGTGGGCGCTGGGGGTGAGCGTGGCGAGTCTGTGCCACGTCGCGTGGGCGCAGGTGCTGGCGCGGGTCTCCGGCCGTGACGACCTGGTGTTCGGCTCCATGGTCGTCGGCCAGGAGCGGGAGAGCGCGGGGGCGAACCGGGTGGCGAGACCGTTCGTCAACACGCTTCCGGTGCGGGTTCGGGTCGGAGACCAGGGGGTGGAGGCGAGTGTCTGGGCGACGCACGCGGTGCTGGCGGGGCTGCTGCGGCACGGGCGTGCGCCTCTGGCGCTGGCGCAGCGGTGCAGCGGCGTGCCGGCGCCGGCGCCGCTGTTCACCTCGTTGCTGAGCTATCGGCACGACCGATGGGTTCGACCCGGAGAGTCCGAGCAGAGCGGGCGAGCGTCGGAGGAGCTCGAGGGCGGTGCAGGAAGCGAGCGGGCGGGGGCGAGCTATCCGGTGACGCTGTCGGTGGACGATCGAGGGGAGGAACTCCGGCTCTCGGCGCAGGTCGCGGGCCCGGTGGAGGCGGTGCGGGTCTGCCGGATGATGCGCACCGCACTCGAGCGGCTGGTGGAGGCACTGGAGGTCTCCCCGCAGCGGGCGATCAGGAGCATCGACGTGCTGCCGGAGGAGGAGCGGCGGCAGGTGGTGGAGGAGTGGAACGCCACTGAGGCGGCGTATCCGCAGGATGCCTGCGTGCACGAGCTCTTCGAGCGCCAGGTGGAGCGCACCCCCGACGCAGCGGCGGTGGTCTTCGATGGCGAGCAGGTCAGCTATGCCGACCTGAACCGGCGGGCCAACCGGCTGGCGCACCACCTTCGGGCGCTGGGCGTGGGCCCGGACGGGCGGGTGGCGATCCTGATGCCGCGCTCCCCCGAGCTGGTGGTGGCGGAGCTGGCGGTCCTCAAGGCCGGTGCGGCCTACGTGCCGATCGACCCCTCCTTCCCGGCCGGGCGCATCGAGTTCATGTTCGCCGACAGCGCCGCGCGCCTGGTGCTTACCCGCCGGGGCGAGCCCATCCCTGCGCTTGCCGTGGCGGAGCGGATCGACGTCGATGCTCTCAGCGGAGGAGCTGAAGAGAACCTGTGGGTGCCGCTCGGGAGCGAGGCGCTGGCCTACGTGATGTACACCTCGGGCTCCACGGGTGAGCCCAAGGGCGTGATGGTGCCGCACCGCGCGATCACGCAGCTGGCGCTCTGCAACGGACACGTGAAGCTCGGCGCGGACGACCGGGTGGCGCTGGCCGCCAACCCCGCCTTCGATGCGAGCACGATGGAGGTGTGGGGCCCGCTTCTGAACGGGGGCCGGATCGTGGTGGTGAGCCAGGACGTGCTCCTCGACCCGCAGGCGTTCGGTGAGCTTCTGAAGAGTCAGGGCGTGACCGCGATGCTGATCACCCCGGTGCTCTTCAATCCCTACTCGGAAGCGATCGCTGGTGCGCTGGCGGGCCTGCGCTACGTGCTCACCGGGGGCGACCGGGCGGACCCGGCCTCCTACGGGCGGCTCCTGCGCGAGGGCGGTCCCCTGGCGCTCTTCAACTGTTACGGCCCGACGGAGACGACCACGTTCTCCATTGCCCACAGGGTCGAGGGCGTCGCGGAAGGGAACTCGCGGGTGCCGATCGGCCGGCCGAACGCGAACACGCGGGTCTACATCCTGGATCGCGCGGGAGAGCCGGTGCCGGTGGGTGTGGACGGCGAGCTCTACGTGGGCGGAGCGGGCGTGGCACTGGGTTACCTGAACCGGCCGGAGCTGACGGCGGAGCGCTTCGTCCCGGACCCGTTCAGCAGAGAGCTGGGGGGTCGGCTGTACCGGACGGGAGACATGGGGCGGTGGCTGCCGGACGGGACGGTAGGGTTCCTGGGGCGCAACGACGGTCAGGTGAAGGTGCGGGGCTACCGGATCGAGCTGGGGGAGATCGAGGCGCGGCTCCTGGAGCACGAGGCGGTGCGCGAGGCGGTGGTGGTGGCGCAGGAGGGCGAGGCAGGGGACAGGCGGCTGGTGGCGTACTGGGTCGAAGCGCCCGACGGCAGGGTCACGGAAGACCCGGTCGAGGGCGAGTCGGACCATGTGGCGGCATGGAAGGACCTTTATGACCGCTACTACGGCGAGAACGGCGGAGACCCGGATCCGACGTTCAACACCAGGGGCTGGAACAGCAGCTATACGGGTGAGCCCATTCCGGCGGAGGAAATGAAGGAATGGGTGGACGCCACCGTGGTCCGCGTGGCCACCCTGAATCCGAAGCGCGTGCTCGAGATCGGCTGCGGAAGCGGCCTGATCCTGTTCCGGCTGGCAGCCGGCTGTGAGCGATACGTCGGAACGGACTTCTCCGCCGGGGCACTGCGGAGCGTCCGCGCGGCGCTCAGGGGGCGGCCGGAGAGGGACCGCGTGGAGCTGCGCGAGCGGACGGCGGACGACTTCAGCGGGTTCGCACCGGGCTCCTTCGACCTGGTGATCATCAACTCCGTCGCGCAGTACCTACCCAGCATCCATTACCTCGAGACCGTCCTGGAACGAGCCGTCCACGTCGTGGCGCCGGGGGGGCACGTCTTCGTCGGGGATGTGCGCAACCTGGACCTGCTGGGCGCCTTTCACACTGCGGTGGAGGCGTACCGGTCCGCGGCGGCGACCCCGGTCGCGGAGTGGAAGGCTCGCGCGGAGCGGGCGCAGCTGGCCGAGGACGAGCTGGTGATCGCCCCGGCCTACTTCCGGTCGCTCGGAGAGAGGTTGCCCGCGGTCGGCCACGTGGAGGTCTTGCACAAGCGCGGACGTTTCCGCAACGAGATGACGGAGTTCCGCTACGACGTGGTGCTGCACGTCGGCGCGGGCGACGAGGTCGGCGCCAGGCCGGAGCCCGTCAGGTGGAACTGGGAGACCGACCATCTGACGCTGGAGTCCCTGCGAGCGCGCCTGCAGGAGACCGCCGCCGACCTCCTGATCGTCGCCGACATCCCCAACGACCGGGTGAGCGGTCCGCTGAAGCTGCTTGAGATCCGCAGGGACTCCGGGAGCGCCGAGACCGTGGAGGATGTGCGCCGCCTCGCGGTCCCGGACGGAGTGGATCCCGAGGACCTGTGGACCCTGGGCGAGGTCCTGGGGTGGTCGGTGGAGGTGAGTGTCGCCGGGTCCGACGACGCCGGACGTGTCGACGCGATGTTCTCACGGAGGAGCTCCATGAGCGGCCGGCGGAGGTTCCCGGCGCTCCGGACCTGGTCACGAGGGAGCCTGCCCTCCTACGCGACGGCTCCCATGAAGCGCGCGCGGGGTGGGGTGCTACCGACCCAGCTGCGCTCGTTTCTGGAGTCGCGACTGCCCGCGTACATGGTGCCGGCCGCTTACGTGCGGCTCGAAGCACTGCCGCTGACCCCGAACGGGAAGGTGGATCGACGGGCCCTCCCCGCACCGGCGAGGGACGCTTACGCGGACGCGGGGTACGAGGCGCCGGTGGGAGAGGTGGAGGAGACGCTGGCAAAGATCTGGGCGGAGGTACTGGGGGTGGAGAGGGTAGGGCGGTGGGACCACTTTTTCGAGCTCGGCGGCCATTCCCTCCTCGCCGTTCGGGTCCTGGAGCGGATGCGGCAACAGGGGCTCCATGCGGAGGTGCGCGCACTGTTCGCGACGCCCACTCTTTTCGAGCTGGCGTCCGCCCTCGGAGCCACCGCGCCCGAGGTCGAGGTTCCGCCTAACGGGATTCCGCAGGGCTGCGAGTTGATCCGGCCGGAGATGCTGCCCCTGGTGGAGCTGAGTCCGTCGGAGATCGAACGGATCGTGGAGGGGGTGCCGGGCGGAGCCGGGAACGTTCAGGACATCTACCCTCTGGCACCGCTGCAGGAGGGATTCCTCTTCCACCATCTCCTCGTGGAGGAGGGGGATCCGTACCTGGGCGCCGAGATGTTGAGCTTCGACAGCCGGGAACGTCTGGACGATTTCCTGGGCGCCTTACAGGCGGCGGTGGGCCGTCATGACATCCTGCGGACGGCGGTGGCGTGGGAGGGGCTGCGCGAGCCGGTGCAGGTGGTGTGGCGCACGGCGCCGCTGGCGGTAGAGGAGGTGGAGCTGGATGCTGCCGACGGTGACGTGGGGGAGCAGCTCTATTCGCTGCACGATCCCAGACGCCATCGGATCGACATCCGTCGTGCGCCCCTGATCCGGGTTTTCGTGGCGAAGGACGGGGGCCGAGGACGGTGGCTGCTTCTCCTCCTCCTGCATCACGTGATGGGTGATCACGAGACGCTGGAGGTGCTCACGGGGGAGGTCGCGGCATATCTGGAGGGGCGGGCGGAGGCGCTGCCTCCGGCGTTGCCGTTCCGGAACTACGTTGCGCAGGCGCGACTGGGGATGAGCCAGGCGGAGCACGAGGCGTTCTTCCGCGACCTGCTCGGGGACGTGGTGGAGCCGACGGCACCGTTCGGCCTGGTGAACGTGCGGAGCGGGGGAGCGCGGATCGACGCGGCGGAGCTGGGAGTGGAGCCGACGCTGGTCGCGCGGCTGCGCAGTCGCGTCCGGGCACTGGGGGTGAGCGCGGCGAGTCTGTGCCACGTGGCTTGCGCGCAGGTGCTGGCGCGTGTGTCGGGCCGACAGGACGTGGTGTTCGGCACCGTGCTGTTCGGGCGAATGCGGGGGGGTGAAGGTTCGGACCGCGTGCTGGGTCCTTTCATGAACACGGTGCCGGTTCGGATCCGTGTCGGAGACGAGGGTGCGGAGGCGAGCGTGCGGCGCACGCAGAAGCTTCTGGCGAGCCTGCTGGAGCATGAGCATGCGTCGCTGGCGCTGGCGCAGCGGTGCAGCGGCGTCCCGGCTCCCGAACCGCTGTTCTCCGCGTTATTGAACTACCGGCACACCCCGGAGATCGGAGGATCCTGGGCGTGCATGAAGGGCGTTGAACGTCTCAGGTGGCACGAAAGGTCGACCTATCCGGTCACGCTGTCGGTGGACGACCTTGGGGAGAGGGGTCTGTTGCTCCTGTCGCAGGTTCATGGGGCTGCCGAGGCGACGCGGGTGTGCGCGCTGATGCACACGGCGCTGGAGCGGCTGGTGGAGGCGCTGGAGGTCTCCCCGCAGCGGGCGATCAGGAGCATCGACGTGCTGCCGGAGGCGGAGCGGCGCCAGGTGGTGGAGGCGTGGAACGCCACCGACTTCGCGTATCCGCGGGATGCCTGCGTGCACGAGCTCTTCGAGCACCAGGCCGCGCGCAGCCCCGATGCGGTCGCCCTCACCTTCCAGGGCGAGCAGGTCGGCTACGCCGAG
>DATAAL010000335.1:0-6727 GCA_036260145.1 Longimicrobiaceae bacterium
TCTGCCCCGGCGCCCCCGGCCTGCCCGCGCCCGGCAGCGGTCGCAGCCGGTGGGTGACGCGCGGGGTGAACAGATGCGCCTCCTTCTCGAGGATCTCATCGGTGAACTGGCGCAGCGGCGTGAGGTCGTCCAGCACCCAGAAGGAGCGGCCGTGGGTGGCGATCACCAGGTCGTTCTCCTCCGCCACCAGGTCGGAGACCTGCACGGTGGGGAGGTTGAGCTGGAGCCGCTGCCAGGTGCCGCCGGCGTTCCAGGAGACCCACACGCCGCGCTCGGTCCCCAGGTAGAGGAGCCCGGGACGCTTCAGGTCCTCCCGGATGCTGCGGGCCACCTCGTCGGCCGGGAGGCCGGTGGTGATCCGGGTCCACGTCCTCCCGTAGTCCTCGGTGCGGTAGACGTACGGCGCGAAGTCCTCCAGGAGGAAGCGGTGCCCCGTCAGGTACGCCGTCCCGGGGCGGTGCGGCGAGTCCTCCACCGTGGTGATCTTGGTGAACTCGGGGAGCCCCTCCGGCGTCACGTTCTGCCAGCTCCGCCCGTCGTCGCGGGAGACGTGCACCAGCCCGTCGTCCGACCCCGCCCAGATCACCCCGCGCTCGCGGCGCGAGGGGGCCAGGGTGAACACCGTGGCGAAGGTCTCCACCCCCGTCTGGTCCCGGGTGATGGGACCGCCGGAGGGGCCCAGGGTCCGGGGATCGTGGCGGGTCAGGTCCGGGGAGATCCGCTCCCAGCTCTGCCCCTCGCTGGTGGAGCGCCAGACGTGCTGCGAGGCGGTGTAGAGGATGTTGGGGTCGTGCGGGGAGAAGACGATGGGGAAGGTCCACTGCACCCGCTCGCGGATGTCCGCCGCGGACTGCCCCATGGGGTTCTCCGGCCACACGTTCACCGCTCGCTCCTGGCCCGTGGAGTGGTCGTACCGTTCCAGGCTCCCCCCGTAGCACCCCGCGTAGTAGATGTCGGTGTTGGTGGGGTGCGGGGCCACGTACCCGCTCTCGCACCCGCCCACCGCGAAGAAGTAGCTCCCCGACCCCCGCGCGGCCAGGTGGCCCCACCCGCGGCTGGGGACGCACACGGTGGTGTTGTCCTGCTGTCCGCCGCAGACGAAGTACGGCTCGTGCGCCGTGGTGGCGGCCCGGTAGATCTGCGCGGTGGCATAGTCCTGCTCGGTCCAGCTCTCCCCCCCGTTCCACGACACGTTGGCGCCCCCGTCGTTCGCCTCGATCATCCGCCGCGGGTTGGCGGGGTCGATCCACAGGTCGTGGTTGTCGCCGTGGGGAACCCGGATCTGCCTGGGGAAGGTCTTCCCTCCGTCGTTGGAGCGCCAGAAGCCCACGTTGAGCACGTAGACCTGCTCCCGGTCCCTGGGATCGGCGTAGATGCGGGTGTAGTAGAAGGCGCGCTGGCGGAGCTTCCGCTCGGTGTTGGTGCGCGTCCAGGTGGCCCCCCCGTCGTCCGAGCGGAACACCCCTCCCGAGTCCGCCTCCACGATGGCGAAGACGCGGTTCGAGTCGGCCCCGGAGACGGAGACGCCGATCTTGCCGATGAACTGGTTCTGCGGCATCCCGGGGTTGCGGGTCAGCTCCGTCCAGGTGGTGCCCCCGTCGGTGCTCTTGAAGAGCCCGCTCCCCGGCCCCCCGCTCGACATCCCCCAGGGGACGCGCCACGCCTCCCAGAGCGCCGCGTAGAGGGTACCCGGGTTGCGCGGGTCAATGGAGAGGTCCACCCCGCCCGTCCGCTCGTCGCGGTGCAGGACCCGGCTCCAGGTGGCCCCGCCGTCGGACGAGCGGTAGATCCCTCGCTCCGGGCTGGGGCCGCCGTAGGGACCGAAAGCCGCCACGTACACCAGGTCGCAGTTGGTGGGGTGCACCCGGACGCGGGCGATGTTCCTCGACTCGCGGAAGCCGACGTGCCGCCAGGTCTTCCCCGCGTCGGTGGACTTGTAGACGCCGTCCCCCGGGAGGATGTTCCCGCGGAGCTGGACTTCTCCGGTACCGATGTACACCACGTCGGGATTGGACTGGCACACCTCCACCGCCCCCACCGAGGAGCTCCCGAGCTGCCCGTCCGTGACCGGCTTCCAGGTGGTCCCGCCGTCGGTGGTCTTCCACAGCCCGCCGCCGGTGGCGCCGAAGTAGTACTCCAGCGGACGCGAGGAGCTGCCCGCGGCGCCGATGGAGCGGCCGCCCCGCGCCGGGCCGATGTTGCGCCACTTCATCGTACCGTAGAGCGCGGTGTCGAACGCCTCCTCGGGCCGGGGAAGGTTGCGCTCGACCTGGGCTCCGGCGCCGGGGGCGAGCCCGGCGGCGAGCGCCAGCGCGAGCCAGCCGGGCGCGGACCTGCGGGCGAGCCGGACGAAGCCGCCGCGGGGGGGACGCGGCCCGGTCGAGGGACTGTTCACTGGCATGGCACCTCCATCGAAAACGGAAACGGGGACGGAAACCAACGGCAACGGCTATTCGACGCGCAGCTCCAGCCGGAGCGTCCGCCCGGGCTGCGGGAGGCCGCACTGGTCGTAGACGGCGCCGTCCGCGACGTTGTCCAGCGCGACGGCGGCGCGGAGCGTCCGCAGCAGCCCCCCGGCACGGCGGAGCCGCCAGGAGCGGCCGGCGCGGAGGTCCGCGCGGACGGAGGGATCGATCGAGGCCTCCGTCCCCCGCTCCGGGTGGACGCACCACTGCCGGCCCCAGAAGCGGACCCCCGCCTCGGCGGAGATCCCGAGCCCCAGCGGCGTCGCGAGGTCGAGCGCGCCCGCGGCCCCCGGCTGGTACTCGGCGCGCCGCAGCCCTCCCTCCGGCGACGGGTCGAGGATGCGCACCCGCTGCAGGGTGAGGCTCCCCGCCAGCGCCGACCCGCCCCGGCGCCAGTCCGCCAGCAACTCCACCCCGGTGCTGCGGATCTCGTCGCGGTTCTCCCGGCGGAAGCGCCCCCCGCCCGCGCTCACCCGCACGACGGCGTCCCTCAGGCGGTGTCGGAAGCCCACGGCCTGGAGCTGCATCCCTCCCAGCAGCACCGTGCCGCCGGCCTCCATCGCCATCAGCGTCTCGGGACCGAGGTCGGGGTTGGGGAGGAAGCGGCCCAGGGCGCCGGAGTACATCTCCCGGAGCGAGGGGAAGCGGACGCGGCGGCCGGCCGCGGCGTGCAGCGTCGCCGAGGGGCCCAGTGTCAGCGTCCCCCCGGCACGCGCGCCCCACGCCCGCTGTGGGTCCAGCGGCTCCTTGTCCCCGGACTCCGGGGTTTCGGAGCCGTCCGCGCTCGCCCCGGCGGCTAGGGTCAGGAGCGAGGCGCCACCCAGGGCGAAGCGGCGCTCTGCTTCCCCCCCCAGGCTCCACAGGCGCTTGCGGTACCGGCTGGTACCGCCGGGGTCGAGCGTCTCGTCGTGCCGGCTGTCGGCCAGGGTGAACGCCGCGCGCAGGTCGGCCGCGGAGCCCAGAGTGTGCTCGCCCAGGAGGCGCAGGGAGAGGTTGCGGTGCTCCCCCTCCTCCCCGCCCGTCTCCCGCCGGTAGGTCCGGTCGGCGAAGCTGCGGACCTCCATGTAGCCGAGGTCCACCCCGACGGTGGCCTCCACGTCGCCCTCACCGAGCGCGGTGCGGCGCTGCCCCGTGCCCGCAGACACGGCGGCAACGGCGCGGTTGGCGTCCGGATAGCGCCAGTAGCGGGGCGCCCTCAGGTGCAGCTCCGGGGGTACGCCGCGCTCCGACCGCGAGCCGAAGCCCGACAGGCCGAGCCAAGCACCGCCCGCCGTCCGGTGCCGCACCGCCAGGAACCCGTCCACCTCCCGCGCGTCGCTGTTCCCGCGCAGCCCGTCCTCGCTCCCCGGGTCGTCCACTCCCGAGGCGAGGGCGAAGCCGCGGCGGTCCCGCAGCCCCGCCCCCGCCTTCACCACCGTCTCCGCGGCGCCGCCCGCGAAGGGGACCACCACGACCGCGCTCAGCGCGCGGGCGCCCGTGTGCTCCACCCCCGCGCTCCCGCGGACCGAGGCCGCTTCCGGAGGCGTGAGCGGCGAACGCGCCACCGCCACCTCCACCACGCCGCCGAGGACGTTGGGCCCGTGCAGCACCGAGGGGACGCCCCGCACCAGGGTGATCCCCTGCGCCCCGGTCATGGGAACCACCGACAGGTCCGCGCGGTCGTCCCACCCCAGCGTCAACGGCACCCCGTCCACCAGCACCGCCATCTGCCGCGACTCCGAGCCGCGCACGGAGATCTCCGCCTCGCCGCGGGCGTTCCTCCGGACCCGGACGAACGGGGCCTCGCGGAGCGCCTCGTCCAGCCGCGGCGCCGGGGGGACCGGGAGCGAGTCCACCCGGAGGAGCACTGCCCCCGCGCCGCCCACCGTCGCGGCAGGCCGGACGGCACGCACCACCACCTCCTCCAGCCGCACCCCGGACGTGTCGGCGCGGGCGGTGTCGGCCGGCGTCTGCGCGGAAGCGACGCCAGCCGCCACGACCGCGGCGAGGAGCAGGAACGGCAGGAGAGGAGAGGGAGTCGGCATACGCGGGCCTCTCTGGTGACGGGAGCACGCCCACCCGACCGGCGCTCGAACGAGCGCACGACCGAGTCGGGGCGCTCCGTAAACTGGAGTCGTCCCGGGCGGGCCGGCAAGGGCCCGGACTCGCTTGAGCGGCGCCGGTGCACGCCGTAGCTTCCCCGGTGCCCGCGCCGCGAACGGCGGATGCCGCCGCGGCCCCACCCGACCCTTCGGACCGATGGACGACGCCCCGGTGGAGGAGCCCGTACTCCGCGACCTCCCCCCCGGCCCCGGGGGCGACGCCGCGGCGCCCCCGCGCCGGGGCGCGCTGAGCGCCGGCCCGCTACGCGCCCTGCTCCGTGTTCCGCTCTTCTACAAGATCCTGATCGCCAACGCGCTGATCGTGGTCCTGGGCACCGTGGCGGGAACGTGGGTCACCGCCGCCCACGTGCGCGCCTCGCCGGAGCGTTCCACCCTGGACCTGGTGGGGGTGCTGGTGCTGGGAGGACTGGTGCTGAGCGTGCTGGTGAACGCCCTGATCCTCCGGCTGGCCCTCTCCCCGCTGCAGCTCCTGGAGCACACCGCGGGCCGGGTGCAGGCCGGAGATCTGGACGCCCGCGCCCCCTACTCACCCGTGGCCGACCGGGAGCTGGACCGCCTGACCCGCACCTTCAACGGGATGCTGGACAGCGCGGCTCTGTACCGGCAGCGCCTGCGCGACGTGGCCGCCCGCGCGCTGCACGCCGCGGAGGAGGAGCGGAAGCGGATCGCCCGGGAGCTGCACGACGAGACCGCGCAGATGCTGGCCGCCCTCCTGATTCGCCTGCGGGTGGTCCGCAACACCGGCGACCCCGAGGCGCTGGACGCGCTCCTGGAGGAGATGCGGCGGGAGATCGGGGAGTCGCTGGAGGGGATCCGCCGCTTCGCGCGGGGACTCCGCCCCCCCGCGCTCGACGAGCTGGGGCTGGCGGCCGCGGTGGAATCGCACGCACGCAACCTGGCGGAGAGCGTGGGTCTCCCCATACAGGTGGAGGCGGACCCGCTGGACGACGTGCTCACCCCCCAGGCGGAGCTGGCCGTGTACCGCATCGTCCAGGAGGCGCTCTCCAACGTGGTGCGGCACGCCGGCGCCTCCCGCGCCACGGTGCGGCTGAGCCGCGCCCCGGCAGGGGTGACAGCCACCGTCGAGGACGACGGGAGCGGTTTCGACGTGGCGGCCGCCATGGCCGGGGAGCGCCGGGGGCTGGGGCTGTTCGGGATGCAGGAGAGGGCCGCGTACCTGGGCGGGAGGGTGGAGATCCGGAGCCGCCCCGGAGGCGGAACGCAGGTGCGGGTGGAGGTGCCCGCGGAAGAGGGCGCGGAGGGCGGGGTGGCCTGAAGGCGCACCGTGGCAGGGGGTGGTGGGGCAGGTTATACTTCGGGCAGGCAAACGAGAAACCCCGGAAACACCGAAAAATGCCGGAACGGAAACGCGAAACGCTGGTGATCATCGGCTCCGGTCCGGCGGCCTGGACCGCCGCGATCTACGCCTCGCGCGCCAACCTCGACCCGGTGGTCTACGAGGGCGAGCCGTCGCGCGAGATGATCCCGGGCGGCCAGCTCATGTGGACCACCGACATCGAGAACTTCCCGGGCTTCCCCGAGGGGGTCTCCGGCCAGGAGCTGATGGACCGGATGAAGGAGCAGGCCGTCCGCTTCGGCACCCGGGTGGTGATGGAGAACATCGTCTCGGTGGACTTCGGCGGGCACCCGTTCGTCCTGAAGCCCACCTACAGTGAGGAGTTCGAGGCGCTCGCGGTGATTGTGGCGACCGGGGCGCGCGCCAACTGGCTCGGCCTTCCCAACGAGATCCGGCTGGCCCAGTCCGGGGGCGGCGTCTCCGCCTGCGCGGTGTGCGACGGTGCTCTCCCCGCCTTCCGCAACCAGGTGCTCGCGGTGGTGGGGGGCGGCGATTCGGCGATGGAGGAGGCCACCTACCTCACCAAGTTCGCCAGCGAGGTGGTGATCCTGCACCGGCGCGACCAGTTCCGCGCCTCCAAGGTGATGGTGGACCGGGCGCTCTCCAACCCCAAGATCCGCGTGGAGTGGAACACCCGGGTGGTGGACGTGCTCGGCGCGGACGCCATTGCCGGCCTCCGCCTGGAGGACACGCGCACGGGGGAGCAGCGGGAGATGCCGGTGGGCGGGCTCTTCGTCGCCATCGGCCACACCCCGAACACCGACTTCCTGAAGGGCCAGGTGGAGCTGACGTAGCGCGGCTGG
>DATAAL010000336.1:0-5371 GCA_036260145.1 Longimicrobiaceae bacterium
CCGCGACCGCCGCCACCAGGAAGAGGAGCGTCGCGACCGCGTAGCCGATCAGGGTCCCCCGGCGGATGGTGCGCCCGGGATCCTGCACCTCCTCCGCAGGGATGGTGGCCGACTCCACCCCCGCATAGGCCCACACCACCATTGCCGCCCCCACCGCCAGCGTCCCTACCCCGCGCGGGGCGAAGGGAGTGAAGTTCCGCGGGTCCAGGTACGGGAGCATCGCCAGGGAAATCCCCAGCAGGGGGACGGCGTTGAGCACCATGACGCCGATCTGCAGGCGAGCGCTCGCGCGGATCCCCCGCACGTTGATCGCGCACAGCCCCCACAGCAGCGCCTGCGCGAGCAGGAACTGGAGCCACACGCTCCCGGCCATCCGGGGCGAGAACCCCACCGCGTACCCCACCACCCCGGTGACGATGCCCGCGTTCCCGATGACCGTGCTGAGCCAGTACGCCCACACCGTCTGGAATCCCGCGAACTCCCCGAACGCCGCCCGCGCGAACACGTACGGCCCCCCGGTCAGCGGGTAGCGCGTCCCCAGGCGGGCGTACACCAGCGCCACGAACAGGTACCCCGCCGCGGTCAGCACCCAGGCCACGATTGCCAGCGGTCCCACCTCCCCGGCCAGCGAGGCGGGCAGGGTGTAGACCGAGGTCCCCACCATGTTCCCCACCACCAGCGCCACCGTCCCCAGCACGGTCAGCCCCCGCACGAGCGACGGGTGCGCGGGGGTGCGTTGAACGGACGTCATCGGGTCCGGGGTCGGGGGTGGGAAGGGAGACAGGGAACGGCGTGCGGGTACAGTCCCAAGTTAGGCCGGCGGGCGGCGAATACAAGGAGGCCCCGCCGCGAGCCGGTGGACATCGCCGCGCCCGACCCGTAGAATGGAGTGGCGTACCGCACCTCCAGCGTCACCCGGCGCCGCCCCCGTTCTTCCCGAAACCTCACCGAGAGGACCCGATGCGCAAACTGATCTTCTGCCTGGCGCTCCTCGCCGCGTCCCCGCTCTCCGCCCAGCAGGACCCCGACCGCGCCGTGGGAGGTGGGAGCCTCCCCGCGGGGTGGCACGCCCGGCCGGACCGCGCCGACGCCTCCCTGGCCAACGTCCGCTTCGTCCCCATGGGGAGCGGGTACCACGTGACGCTCGGACCGGCGGTGATCCTGTGGCGCCCCGAGGACGCCGGCACCGGAGAGTACAGCGCCCGCGCCACCTTCACCCAGACGCGCGCCCCGACCCACCCGGAAGCGTACGGCCTCTTCGTGGGCGGGAAGAACCTGGAAGGGGAGGCGGACTACCTGTACTTCCTGATCCGGGGCGACGGGAAGTACCTCGTCAAGCACCGCGCGTCCGACGGCGACCTCCACACCGTGGTGAACTGGACGGAGCACGCGGCGGTGCGGAAGCAGGACGCGGAGGGGAAGGCCACCAACGCGCTCACGGTGGAGGGGGGCGACTTCGGAGTGCGCTTCCTGGTGAACGGCGAGCGGGTGGCCGAGATCTCCAGGAGGGACGTGCCGTACCTGAACACCGACGGGATCGTGGGGCTGCGGGTCAACCATAACCTGGACCTGCACGTGGCGGAGTTCGCGCTGGAGAGGCGGTAGCCGGGCGGGGAGCCGGAGCCCCTACCCCGGCGGTGGGCCCGCCTCGACCAGCGCCCGCACCGCCTCCGGGTGGAAGCGGGTCCCTATCCCGGAGAAGAGCACGTCCAGCCGGCGATGCTCCGGGAGGCGCCGCTGGTAGGGGCGGGGCTCGGTGAGCGCGTCGGTCACGTCGGCCACGCGGAACAGACCGGCCAGGAGGAGCTCCGTGCTCTCCACGGGAAAGCGGGCGCGCAGCACCTCGTAGTCGGTGTACTGGTGCTGGATGAGCCAGGCGGTGAGATCGCCCTCCGTCTTGCGGACGATCTCGGCGCCGATCCAGGCCTGCGCGCGGATGCGGGCTAGCTCCGCCGGGGTGAGCGGGTCGGGGTTCTCCAGCAGCTCCACCGGGACCGCGACCATCCCCACCTCGTGCAGCTCCGCGGCGCGGACCAGGGCCCGCAGCTCGCTCTCCCCGAACCCCTCGACCTCGGCGAGCCAGGCCAGCCGTGCGGCCACGCGGGCGCAGTGCGCCCCGACGTGGAGGCGGGGCTCGATGGCGTAGAGGGCGAAGGTCAGCGCCGCGGCGAGGTCGATCTGGGTGTCCTCGGCGCGGGGCATGAGCGGGTGCGGGACCCGGGGCTCCGGGAGCCGGGTGCGGGGGAAGAGCCGTTTCATCCAGCGCATGCGTGAAGCCTTCGGAGATGGACCGCTCGGCGCCCTCGGGGGTGGAGCACACGATGGGACGCCTGTACGGGCATCGCCGCTTCCTTCCGCAGGTTCGGCGCCACGCCAGCAGTCGGGCGGGTACTCCGGCAAATTACTTCTCGACAACAAATTGCGCCGGTGGCCCTCGACCGCCCGTTCAGCGGCGGGAGTGCACTCTGTTCCTGCCCGGGCAAGGCGTGCGGAGGGTCGGGGTGTACCGGGGCGATGATGCGCTACGCCGCGCGGACCCGGGGCGCGCCCGAGGCGGCGGTGGATCCACGGGTATGGCGGCCCGGGACGGATCTCCCGGAACAATCGCTCCCCTCGCGTGGTCTGATGGGCCCGGAACGGCCGCGCCGCCGTCTCCGTGACTGTCACCCGACCCCGGACCATGATCCTCACCCGCGTCCTCCCCGTCCTGCTCTCGCTGGCGCTCGCCCTGGCCGCCGGAGGGTGCGACACCGGCGGCCCCGCGCCCGCCACCCCCCCTGAGGCGGTGGCGGCGTGGGACGAGCCCCTCCCCGGTCCCGCCGCCGCTCCGGACAGCGCGCTCCTGGCCGGGGCTCTGGCCGAAGCCGCCCGGCTCCCCCGGCTCCATAGCCTCCTGGTGTCCCAGCACGGGCGGATCGCCGCGGAGCGGTACTTCCGCGGGACCGGTCCGGACACGCGCGCCAACATCAAGTCGGCCTCCAAGAGCGTCCTGGCGGCGCTGGTGGGGATCGCCATCCGGGAGGGACACCTGCGGGGGGTGGACCAGCCGGTGGCGGAGATCCTCCCGGAGTACTTCGGCCCCGGGACCGATCCCCGCAAGCGGCGGATCACCGTGGAGCACCTGCTGACCATGACGGCCGGGCTGGAGTCCACCAGCTTCGGAGGGTACGGGCGCTGGGTGTCCAGCCGCGACTGGGTGCGCGCCGCCCTGGACCGTCCCCTGGTGTCCGAGCCGGGCGACGCGATGGTCTACAGCACCGGGAGCACCCACATCCTCTCCGCCGTGCTCACCCGGGCGACGGGGAGGAGCACCTACGCCTACGCCCGCGAGCGTCTGGCCGAGCCGCTGGGGATCCGCCTGCGTCCGTGGCAGCGCGACCCGCAGGGGATCTTCTTCGGCGGGAACGACATGTACCTGGCCCCGCGGGAGATGCTCCGCTTCGGCGAGCTGTACCTGAACGGCGGCGTGTACCGGGAGCAGCAGATCGTTCCACGCGAGTGGGTGGAGGCCTCCTTCCGCCCCCGCACCGCCTCCGGGTGGAGCGGGCACGAGTACGGGTACGGATGGTGGATCCGCCGTTCCGGCGGCCACCCGGTGTACTTCGCCTGGGGGTACGGCGGACAGTACATCTTCGTGGTCCCGGACCTCCGGCTGGTGGCCGTGTTCACCTCCGTGGCGGACGCCCCGCGCGAGGGCGGCCATCTCCCCGCCCTGCACGCCCTGCTGGACCGCTACCTGGTCCCCGCCGCCGAGGCGCGCGACCGCCGCAGCGGGAAGGGAGACCCCGCCCGCTCCGGTTGACGCACCCCCCGGCCCGTTCTGCAGACCCTTTCAATTCCCCGCCTGAGTCGTGTCCGCTCCCGCATCCGACTTCGCCTGCCGGGGGATCAGCCCCCTCCCGGTGTACCGCTTCCCCCCGTGCGCCCGCGGCCCCAGCACCCTCTCCCCGTACCCGTTCTCCGGATCCCTCCCCCGGCGCAGGGCGCGCTGCACGGCGACCTCGCCGCGGTTGTAGGCGATCACCCCCAGCCGCACGTCCCCGTCGAACAGCTCGATCATGTTGCGCAGGTTGGTGAACCCCAGGTGCAGGTTGGTGCGCGGGTCCAGGAGCTCCTTGCGGGTGTCCACCTCCGGGTCGATGTCCCTCGCCGTCCCCGGCATGAGCTGGCAGAGCCCCACCGCTCCCGTCCCGATGGCGTTGGGGTCGAACACGCTCTCCACCCGCACCAGCCGGAACCCCAGCTCGGGGTCGATCCCCTCCTCCACCGCCACGTCGTAGATCAGGCGGGCCAGCGTCTCGGTGACGTTGTAGCGCAGCGCCAGCTCCGAGATCGCCACCTCCCGGGGCGACTTCCTCTTCTCCACCACCCGCGCCAGGTACGGCGCCTGGATCACCGGCGGGGGGCGCGGGATGGCGACCCCCCCGGCGAGGTGGAGGGTGTCCGGGGGACCTTTTGGGGGGGTGATGGCGCGGGGTACGTCGGTGGCGTACAGGCCGATCACCACCCCGAGCACGATGCACACGGGGAGGGCGGCGAGAAGCCACCTCGGAACGGGGACCCGGCGCCTGGCGCGTCGGCTCGCTTCCGGCGTGTCGCGCATCTCCCTCTCTCGCAGAGGAGCAGATCCACAGGCTCTCGGGACCTGCGGCAAATCCGGGACCGGGGGTCCCGGCGCGGCGGAGCGCGGACCGCCGTTGCCCCCGGGGGTGGGGAACGGTAGCATGGAGACAGATACAGACGTTTCCGCCGCGGGCCACCTCCGCCCGCGCCCCCTCCACCCGAAGCAGGAACACCCATGCGACTTCATCCCGCGAGCGCGTTCGCCGCACTGCTCTGCATCGCCGCGCCGGCCCTCCCGGCCCAGCAGGGCCAGCCGCGGTCCGGTCCCGACTCCGTGTTCAGCGTGGAGAAGTACCTGGACTACGAGACGGTGTCGGACGCGCGGATCTCGCCGGACGGCTCCCGGGTCGTCTACACCCGCCGCTACGTGGACCGAATGGAGGACGAGTGGAAGAGCGCTCTCTGGATCATGGACGCGGACGGCTCCCGCAACCGCTTCCTGACCCGCGGCTCCAGCGCGGTCTGGTCGCCGGACGGGAAGCGGATCGCCTATCTGGCCGAGGGCGAGCCCCGGGGAACCCAGGTGTGGGTCCGCTGGATGGACGGCGAGGGGGGCGCCACCCAGGTCTCCCACCTGACCGAGACTCCCGCCAACCTGCGCTGGTCCCCGGACGGGAGGTGGCTGGGCTTCTCGATGTTCGTGCCGAAGTCCACCCCCTGGCGGATCGATCTCCCCGCCGCGCCGGCGGGGGCCCGCTGGACCCAGCCCCCCCGCCACGTGAACCGGCTCCACTACCGCTCCGACCGG
>DATAAL010000337.1:0-13015 GCA_036260145.1 Longimicrobiaceae bacterium
ACGGGGACGGTCGGTGGGAAGCTCCAGCGCGGTGGGGGCGCCCCGTAGCCGCTCCCGCCAGTAGCCGAGCTCCGCCTCCAGGACCTCGCCCGTGAGCCGGCGCCGCTGCCACACAGCGTAGTCCGCGTACTGCACCTCCAGCTCCGGGAGCGGAGAGGCTTCCCCGGCCGAGAACGCCCGGTAGAGCACGCCCAGCTCGCGGAACAGGACCCCCATGCTCCACCCGTCGCTGATCGCGTGGTGCAGGCCGAGGAAGAGGAGGGATTCCTCCTGGTCCACCCGCACCAGGAGGGCGCGGAACAGGGGTCCCCGCGCCAGGTCGAAGGGCCGGGCGCCCTCCTCCGAGACGCGCCGGAGCGCCTCCGCCCTCCGCGCCTCCAGGGGGAGCCCCGACAGGTCGGCCACGGGGAGCCGCGTCGCTCCGGCCGGGCGGATCACCTGGACCGGCCCTCCCTCCCCCTCCGCCAGGACGGTCCGCAGCGTCTCGTGCCTGCGCACCACCTCCGCCAGGCTCCGCTCCAGCGCGCGCAGGTCCAGTGGCCCGCGGAGGCGCAGCGCCGTCGGCAGGTTGTAGAAGGGGTTCCCCGGGTCCATCCGGTCCAGGAACCAGAGCCGCTGCTGCGCGAAGGAGAGCGGGAGCGGCCCCTCCCGCGGCACCGGGGGGATCGGGGGGGCGGCCGCACCGCCTTCCACCGCCGCGCCCGCCCGCTCCGCCCACTCCGCCAGCCGGGCTACCGTGGGCGCCTCGAAGAGCGCCCGCAGCGGAAGGTCCACGACGAGGGTGTCGCGCACGCGCGGCACCACCCGCGTCGCCAGGAGCGAGTGCCCTCCAAGCGCGAAGAAGTCGTCCTCCACACCCACCCGCCCGACCCCCAGCACCTCCGCCCAGATCGCGGCCAACCGCTCCTCTAGCGGTGTCCGGGGAGCGACGTACGTCCCGTCGCGGCCGGGCTCGGGAGCGGGGAGGGCGGCGCGGTCCACCTTGCCGTTGGCAGTGACCGGAAGGACGTCCAGCACCACGAAGGCCGAGGGGACCATGTACTCCGGGAGGTGCTCGCGGAGCGAGCCGCGCAGCTCCCGGGTCCCGGGCTCCGCGCCACCCCCCATGACGAGGTACGCCACGAGGCGTCTCTCCCCCGGCAGCTCCTCCCGGGCGACCACCACCGCCTCGCGCACCCCCGGGATCCCGAGGAGGGCCGCCTCCACCTCCCCGGGCTCGACGCGGAAGCCGCGGATCTTGACCTGCTCGTCGACCCGCCCCACGAACTCCAGCGTCCCGTCGGGGCGCCACCGCCCCAGGTCGCCGGTGCGATAGGCGCGCTCTCCCTCCACCGTGACGAAGCGGTCGGCCGTCAGCTCCGCGCGCCCGAGGTAGCCGCGCGCCACCCCGCCCCCGGAGATCCAGATCTCCCCGCGGACCCCGACGGGGACCGGCTCCCCCGCCGCGTCGCACACCCGGAGACGCACCCCCGGGAGCGGCGCTCCGATCGGGTTCCCCCGCAGCGGGCCCGACGCGGGGACCGGGTAGGCGGCGCAGATGATGGTGGCCTCGGTGGGGCCGTACAGGACGCAGGAGCGCGCCGCGGGGAATGCCTCGCGCATCTCCTCCAGCAGGTCCGGCGGCACCGCATCGCCGCCCACCAGGAGCTGCCGGAGGTGCGGAAGCGGCGCCCCACTCCGCGCCCTCTCCACCACCCGGCGCATCAGCGCGGGGACGGCGTGCAGCACGGTGGCGTCCCGTACCGCCTCCGGCAGCCGCTCCGTCTCCAGCACCCGCTCGCGCGGGACCACCACGACGCTCGCTCCCGCCACGAGCGGCGCCAGCAGCTCCAGCAGGGAGATGTCGAAGGCCACGGAGGCCAGCGCGGCCGCCACGTCGTCCGGCGCCAGCCCCAGGGCCTCCACGGCGGCCGCCAGGGTGTGGGAGAGCTGCGCGTGCTCCACCATCACCGCCTTGGGAGTGCCGGTGGAGCCGGAGGTGTAGATCA
This sequence comes from Longimicrobiaceae bacterium, assembly GCA_036260145.1. Taxonomy (GTDB): domain Bacteria; phylum Gemmatimonadota; class Gemmatimonadetes; order Longimicrobiales; family Longimicrobiaceae; genus JAFAYN01. The sequence continues at coordinate 1,989 of DATAAL010000337.1, forward strand.
GGTAGGCGAGGTCGCCGGGCGCGACCCCGGCGTCGGACTCCGCGGGGCTCGCCGCGGCGATCCACTCCGCTTCGCGGTCGAGCAGCACCAGCTCCACCCCGCGGTCCGGGAGCGACTCCGCGAGCCCGGACCCGGTGAGGACCACCCCGGCTCCCGAGTCGCCCAGCAGGAACGCCAGCCGCTCCGCCGGGTGCGCCGGGTCCAGCGGGAGGTAGACGCCCCCCGCCTTCCAGACGGCCAGCGGAGCGACCACCGTGTCCACCCCGCGCTCCAGGCAGACCCCCACCACCCCTCCCGGCCTTACCCCGCGCGCACGGAGGAGGCTCGCGAGGCGCCCGGCGCGCTCCTCCAGCCCGGAGCGGGTGAGGCGCTCCCCCTCGAACGCGACGGCGGGGCCTTCCGGCGCGTCAAGCGCCCACGCCGCGATCCGCCGGTGGACCGGGAGTTCGCCTCCGCCGGGGAGCCCCGGACCGGTCCCGCAGGCGAGGAGGGTCTCGCGCTCCGCCTCCGGGAGGAGGGGGAGGCGGGAGAGACGGACCCGCGGGGCGGCGGCGACTCCGCGCAGAAGGGTCAGGTAGTGCCCCACCATCCGCTCCGCGGTGGCGGGGTCGAACAGGTCGGCGCGGTAGCGCAGGCTCCCCACCGCCCCTTCGCCGTCCTCCACCACCTCCATCTCCAGGTCGAAGAGCGCCGTCCGGATCCCCAGGAAGTGGGCGCTCCCCACCTCCTGCAGCAAGGGGCGGATCCGCACCCCGGCGAGCGCCGGCGCCACCTCCTCTCCCGGGGTGTTCTGGAGCGCGAAGATCACCTGGAAGAGCGGGGTGTGCGAGAGGGTGCGGTCCGGGGCAATCTCCTCCACGAGGAGGTCGAAGGGGAGGTCCTGGTGCGCATAGGCGCCAAGCGTCGCCCGGCGCACCCGGCCGAGGAGATCCGTGAACGCCGGATCTCCCGAGAGGTCGGTGCGCAGCGCCAGCATGTTGACGAAGACGCCGATCAGCCCCTCCGTCTCCGCGCGGTTCCGGTTGGCGATCGGGGTGCCCGCCACCACGTCCTCCTGCCCCGAGTAGCGCGACAGGAGCGCGTCGAAGGCCGCCCGCATCACCATGAAGAGCGTGGCCCCCTCGCGCCGGCCGAGCGCGCGCAGCGCCCCCGCCAGCTCCGCCGGGAGGCGGAAGGCGTGCACGCCCCCCCGTCCGCTCACCACGGCCGGGCGCGGACGGTCGGTGGGGAGGTCCAGCGCCGGCGAAGCGCCGGCCAGGCGCGCCCGCCAATACGCCACCAGCTCTGCCCGCACCTCGCCGGTGAGCCCCGCCCGCTGCCAGGCGGCGAAGTCGGCGTACTGCACCTCCAGCTCCGGGAGAGGGGACGGCTCCCCCCGCGCGAAGGCGTCGTACAGGGCGGAGAGCTCCCGGAAGAGCACTCCCATGCTCCACCCGTCCGAGACGATGTGGTGCATGGAGAGGAGGAGGGCCGAGTCGTCTCCGGCCAGCCGGAGCAGCGCGGCCCGCAGCGTGGGGCCGCGCTCCAGGTCGAAGCTCCGCGCGGCGTCCTCCCGGGCCAGCCGGCGCGCCTCCCGCTCCCGGGCGGCCTCCGGGACCCCCCGCAGCTCCACCCGCGGGAGCGGTACCGGGGCCGCGGGGCGGACCACCTGCACCGGCCCCTCCGGACCGGCGGCGAAGACGGTGCGCAGCGCCTCGTGGCGCCGGACCAGCTCGCTCAGCGCCCGCTCCAGCGCACCCTCGTCCAGCGCCCCGCGCAGGCGGAGGGGGAACGGCATGTTGTACCCGGCCGCATCGCGGTCCAGCCGGTACATGAGCCAGAGCCGCTGCTGCGCGAAGGAGAGCGGGAGCGGTCGGTCACGCGGTACCGGCACGATCCGTGGCGCCCGCGCCGCGGTGCCGGCGTGCAGCAGCGCGTCGACCCGGTGGGCGAGCGCGGCCACCGTGGGAGCGTCGAAGACGGCGGAGAGCGGGAGCTCCACGCCGAACAGCTCCCGGACGCGGGTGGCCAGACGGGTGGCGCGCAGGGAGTGGCCGCCGAGCGCGAAGAAGTCGTCCTCCACCCCCACCCGCTCCACCCCCAGTACCTCGGCCCAGAGCCCCGCCAGAACCTCCTCGGTGGGGGTGCGGGGGGCCACGTACGCGGCGGCGGGGAGCTCCGGATCGGAGAGGGCGCCCCGGTCCACCTTCCCGTTGGCGTTGAGGGGGAAGGCGTCCAGCACCACGAAAACGGCAGGGACCATGTACTCCGGCAGCTCGGCCGCCAGGTGCGCGCGCAGCCCGGCGGGGTCCGGCGCGTCCACGCCCTCCGGTGCCACCAGGTACGCCACCAGCCGCCGCTCCCCGAGCCTGTCCTCGCGGGCGGTCACCACCGCCTGCTCCACCGCCGGGTGACGCTCCAGCGCGGACTCGATCTCCCCCGGCTCGATGCGGAAGCCCCGCACCTTGACCTGCGCGTCGATGCGCCCGAGGAACTCCAGGCTCCCCGTCTCCGTCCGGCGCACCCGGTCACCGGTGCGGTACAGGCGCGCCCCGGCCGCGGCGCCGAACGGGTCCGGGACGAACCGCTCCGCCGTCAGCTCCGGACGCTCCAGATACCCGCGCGCCACCCCCGGTCCGCCGATCAGCAGCTCCCCGGGGTCCCCGACGGTAACCGGGTCACCGTACTGGTCACAGACGTGGAGCGCCGCGCTCCCCAGCGGCCGCCCCACCCACTGCCTCCCCCGGTCCGGCCCGCCGCCGGCGGCGTGGCTCGCGCAGACGATGGTCCCCTCCGTGGGACCGTACAGGACGTGGACCTCCGTCCCCGGGAAGGCGGCGCGCATCTCCTCCAGGAGCGCGGCGGGGACCGCGTCCCCCCCCACGAAGACCACGCGGAGCCGGGGGAGGATCCCCCGCCCGCGCGACCGGCCGACGCCCACGATCTCGCGCATCAGCGCGGGGACCGCGTGCAGAGTGGTCACATCGGCGAGCCGGTCCACCAGCCCCTCCACCTCCCGTACCCGGTCGCGCGGAACCAGGCGTATGCTCCCGCCGGCGAGGAGCGGGGCGAAGGTCTCGAAGAACCAGATGTCGAAGGCGTGGGAGGCGAGCACCGGAGAAACGTCCCCGGCTCCGAGGCCGAACGTGTCGATCGCGGCGAGGAGCGTGCCGGCGAGGCTCCGGTGCTCCACCCGAACCCCCTTGGGGCGGCCGGTGGAGCCGGAGGTGTAGATGATGTACGCCAGGTGGTCGGAAGAGGCGCCGGGAACCTCGTCATGGTCGACGGATGTCCCCTGTCCCCCGCTCCCCGTCCCGTCCAGCAGCAGGGCTCTCGCGGCGTGCGCCGGGAGCCGCTCCTCCAGGTGCGGGGTGGTGAGGAGTACCGGCGCCCGGGTATCTTCCAGGATGAAGCGGAGCCGCTCCCGCGGCAGGTGTGGATCGAGCGGGAGGCAGGCGCCCCCCGCCTTCCAGATCCCCAGGACTCCCGCCAGGAGGGCGGGCGTGGCCTCGGCGCAGAGCGCCACCGGCACCTCGGGGCCCACGCCCGCGGAACGCAGCGTCCGGGCGATCCGCTCCGCGCGGGCGTCCAGCTCTCCGTACGTTACCCTCTCGTCGCCGGACAGGACGGCGACCGCACCGGGATCCCGCGCGGCCCGCTCCGCGAAGAGCCGGTGCACGCACGCCTGTGCGTCGCGCGGACCGGACAGGAGCGGCCGGAGCGCCGCCCCGGGCGGGAGGCGCTCCGGGGCCTCCGTCGTGCCGGCCCCGCTATCGGGAAGGTCCGTCAGCTTGTCCATGGCACTGCGGAACGGTGGATCCGGGAGCGGGCGGACCGGAGCCCGGCGCCGCTAGCGGCGCGGGAGGGACCGGGCTCCAAACCGGATGAAACCCGACGCAAACCAGGTCGGGAGCCCCTTTTGCCGCCGACACGCGGTGCTCAGGTCATCCCGAGCAGCTCGTCCTCGCTCATCGCCTCGATCTCCGCCAGGAGCATGGCTTCGATCATCGCGGCCATGTCGGAGACGGTGGGGGCGGTGTAGAGCGCTTCCGGTGGGAGATCCACCCCGAAGTGCTCGCGCAGCCGCGCCAGGACGCGGATCCCCAGCAGCGAGTGCCCCCCCAGCTCCAGGAAGTTGTCGTAGGCGCCGATCCCCTGGATCCCCAGCAGCTCCTCCCACACCTCGGCGACCTTCGCCTCCAGCTCGCTCCCCGGCGCGACGTACTCCGTGAGCACCGCCGGGCGCGGCGCCCTGCGGGGCGCCCGAGCCGCTTCGCCCGCGGGGTCCGGCGCCTCCCCTCCTCCACCGGGGCGGGTCAGGGCCGCCGGGGCCCGCGGGTGAACCCAGTAGCTCCTGCGCTCGAAGGGGTAGGTCGGGAGCGGGACTCGGCGGCGGCGCTCCCCCTGGTGAAGGGCGGTCCAGTCCACCTCCGCCCCCCCGGCCCAGGCGCGCGCCGTCTCCAGCAGCGCCCGGCGCAGTTCGTCGCCGCGCGCGCCGGCCGGGGGGAGGGCGGCTCGCTGTCCTCCGCTCTCGCCGCGCACCCTCCCGGTGACGACTCCCGCATCCTCCCCGGCGAGGGCACGGAGGGCGTCCTCGCGGTCGCGGCACACCGCGGCGAGGCGGTGCTCCATCTCCGCCCGGCCCACGTGCAGCGTGTAGGCCACGTCGGCGAGCGGCAGGTCCGGGTGTGTGACCAGGTGGGCGCGGAGGTTGTCGCGCATGGCGGCCAGCGCGGCGTCGGTGCGGGCGCTGAGCGTCAGGAGCTGCCAGCCGCGCCCCGGGCCCGAAGCAACGAGGGCCGGAGGCTCCTCCAGGACCACGTGCGCGTTGGTCCCGCCGATCCCGAAGGAGGAGACCCCTGCCCGCCGCGGCCCCGGGACCTCCCACGAGGCAGGTGCGGCATTGACGTAGAGCGGGGTCCCGTCCAGCTCCAGCCTGGGGTCTGCCGAGCGGAAGTGGACGGTGGGGGGGATCACCCCGTGCTTCACCGAGAGCACGGCCTTGATCAACCCGGCCACCCCCGCCGCGGCGTTGCAGTGCCCCAGGTTGCTCTTCACCGAGCCCAGCGCGCACGTCCGGGCCGCGCGCGACCCGTCCACGAACACCTGCTTGAGGGCGGTGATCTCGATGGAGTCGCCCAGCGGGGTCCCGGAGCCGTGCCCCTCCATGAAGCCGATCGTCGACGGGTCCACCTCGGCCACCGCGAGCGCGTCGGCGATCACCCTGGCCTGCCCCTCCACGCTCGGCGCGGTGAAGCCGATCTTCCTGGCGCCGTCGTTGTTGATGGCCGACCCCCGGATGACGGCGTGGATGGGATCACCGTCGGCCAGCGCGTCCTCCAGGCGCTTGAGGAGCACCACCCCCGCCCCGGAGCTGGCCACCGAGCCGCGGGCCTCGGCATCGAAGGCGCGGCAGTGCCCGTCCGGAGAGGAGATCCCTCCCTCCTGGAAGCGGTACCCGATCGTGGGATGGGTGACGGAGACGCCGCCCGCCAGCGCCATGTCACACTCCCCGCCGAGAAGGCTCCGGCAGGCGAGGTGGGTGGCCACCAGCCCCGACGAGCACGCGGTCCGCACCGGGACGCTCGGCCCGTGGAGGTCCAGCTTGTACGAGACCCGGGTGGTGAGGAAGTCCGTCTCGTTGGCGAGGCTGACCTCCATCGACCCCGCCACCGCGATCAGCTCCGGGTTCGTCGCCAGGTTGACGTTCAGGTAGCGGGTGGAGCCCGACCCGGCGAAGACCCCGACCTGCCCCGGGTAGCGGGCGGGGTCGTACCCCGCGCTCTCCAGCGCCTCCCAGGCGCACTCCAGCAGGATCCGCTGCTGGGGGTCGGTGATCTCCGCCTCCCGCTCGGTGAAGCCGAAGAAGGCGGCGTCGAACAGGTCCGGGCGGGGGATCTCGCCTCCCGCAGGGACGTATGCCGGGTCGTCCAGGACCTCGCGCGGGATCCCGGCCCGCTCCAGCGCCTCCGGGGAGAAGCGGGAGATGCTCTCCGTCCCCGCCACCAGGTTGCGCCAGAAGACGTCCAGGTCCTCCGCTCCGGGGAAGCGGCCCGCCATCCCGATGACGGCGATCTCCATTCCGGTCAGCGACGACTCGTATCCGGGGTCGAGCGTGTGGCTCATCTCATCTGTCGGTGTTCTGTTTCCGTTTCAGGAGCTGCCCCAGTCGCCCCTTGCCGCGGGCGAGCTGCTCCGTCCGCTCCGCGGTCTGCGCCGCGTCGGGCGCGGCGCCGGGGTCGCCGCCCAGGTGGCGCGACAGTGCGGCGACGGTGGTGTGCTGGAAGAGGTCGATCACCGCGACGGACCGCCCCAGCTCGGCCTCCAGCTGCGCGGCGACCTGTACCAGCAGGAGCGAGTTGCCGCCGACATCGAAGAAGCTGCGGCCGGTGCCCACCCCCGTGATCCCGAGCACCTCCTCCCACACCCGCGCCACGGCCCGCTCCATCTCCGTCCCCGGCGCCTGGTCCCGGTCGCCGAGCGACGATGCGTCGGGCGCGGGCAGGGCTCGCCGGTCGACCTTCCCGGTGGGCGTCAGGGGGAACCGCTCCAGGACGACGAACCCCGATGGGACCATGTACTCGGGGAGCCTCTCCCGCAGCCGCTCGCGGAGCGCCGGAACCAGCGCCTCGCCCGTGTCCGGATCCGCCTCCAGGTACGCGACGAGCCGCCGGTCGCCCGGGGTGTCCTCGCGCACCAGCACGACCGCGTCGCGGACGTCCCGGTGCCGGGCGAGGACGGTCTCGATCTCGCCGGGCTCGATGCGGAAGCCACGGATCTTGACTTGGTTGTCCGTCCGGCCCAGGAACTCCAGATTCCCGTCCGCGAGCCAGCGCACCCGGTCCCCGGTGCGGTACAGGCGCGCCCCGGTCTCCGCGCCGAACGGATCGGGGACGAACTTCTCGGCCGTCAACTCCGGCCTCCCCGAGTAGCCCCGCGCCACGCCGGGCCCACCGATGCACAGCTCCCCGGCCACGCCCACGGGGACCGGCTCCCCGAATCGGTCCAGCACGTACAGCCGGGCGCCGGGGAGCGAGCGGCCGATCATCTGCCGTTCGGGCACGGAGTCGTCCGGGAGGAGGTACCCGGAGCACACCACCGTCCCCTCCGTGGGGCCGTAGAGCACCCCGACCGTAGCGTCCGGGAACACCTCGCGCATCTCCAGGAGGAGGTCCGGCGGGATCGCGTCCCCCCCGACGAAGGCCTGCCGCAGCCGTGGGAGCGCTCCCGGCCCCGCCCTGCGGGCCGCACCGACGATCTGGCGCATCAGCGCCGGGACACAGTGGAGCGCGGTGGCGTCGGCGATCTCGCCCACCAGCCAGTTCGCGTCCGCCACCTGCTCGCGCGGAACGATCCGCGTCGACCCACCGGAGGCCAGCGGAAGCAGCGACTCGAGCACCCAGACGTCGAAGGCCCAGGAGGCGAGCGACGGCGTGACGTCGTCGGGGGTCATGGCGAAGGTCTCGCACCCCGTCCGGAGGATGTAGGCCAGGTTGCGATGGGAGACCGCGACGCCCTTGGGACGGCCGGTGGAGCCGGAGGTGTAGATCACGTACGCCAGGTTGTCCAGCCCCACCCCGCTCCGGGGTGGTGAGCCGGGTTCCGCATCGATCCGATCGCGGTCGCGGTCCACCACGACCGGGCGCGCCGCCGCAGAGGCGAACCGGTCCGCCAGCGCCGTGTCGGTCACCAGCACCGGGACCCGGGCGTCGTCCAGCATCAGGGCGAGGCGCTCGGACGGATGGGTGGGGTCCAGCGGGAGGTAGGCGCCGCCCGCCCGGAGCACTCCCAGGGCGGCGACCACCATCTCCGCTCCCCGCTCCATGCAGATCCCCACCTGCACCTCCGGGCCGACCCCGTGCCGGCGCAGGTGATGGGCGAGGCGGTTGGCGCGCACATCCAGCTCGCCGTACGTCAGCAAGGCCCCCTCGAACATGACGGCGGCGGAGGCGGGGGAGAGCCGCGCCGTTTCCGCGATCTGCTCGTGCAGCAGTACCAGCGGGTAGTCACGCGCGTCGCCGCTCCACTCCAGAAGCTGCCGGCGCTCCGCGTCCCCGAGCGGGGACAGGGTGGAGATCCGGTCCCCGGGCCGCTCCCCGACCCGCTCCAGCAGCACGGCGAGGCGCCGGGCCATCCGCTCGACGGTGGCGGCGTCGAACAGGTCGGCGTTGTACTCGAACCCGGCGTGGAGTCCCTCCGGCGTCTCCACCACTCCCAGAGACAGGTCGAACTTGGTGGTCCGGCTCTCCGTCTCCACCATCGCGAGTGTCAGCCCCGGAAGGTGCAGCGGGCGCGCGGGGAGGTTCTGCAGAGTGAACACCACCTGGAATACCGGAGCGTGGGTCACGTCGCGCTCGGGCTGGATCTCCTCCACCAGCTTCTCGAAGGGGAGGTCCTGGTGCGCGTACGCCCCGAGCGTCGCCTCGCGCACCCGTCCCAGAAGCTCCCGGAACGTCGGGTCTCCCGAGAGGTCGGCGCGCAGCGCCAGCGTGTTGACGAAGAAGCCGACCAGCTCCTCCAGCGCCTCGTGCGTGCGCCCGGCGATAGGGGTGCCGACCACCACCTCCTCCTGCCCCGCGTGCCGGGAGAGGAAGAGCTGGAACGCTGCCAGGGTGGTCATGAAGAGGGTGGTCCCCTCCCGCCGCCCCAGCGCCGCCAGCCGGTCGAGCGTGCCGCGCGGGATCCCGAAGCGGTACGATGCCCCTCGCGTGCTCTGCACGGCGCGGCGCGGCCGGTCGGTGGGAAGCTCGATCAGCGACGGTACCCCCGCGAGCCGCTCGCGCCAGTACGCCACCTGCCGCTCCAGCGTCTCGCCCCGGAGCCACTCTCGCTGCCAGACCGCGAAATCGGCGTACTGCACCGGGAGCTCGGAGAGGGGGCGGGGCTCGCCGCGCACCAGCGCCGCGTACACCGCGCTCAGCTCGCGGAACACCACCCCCATGCTCCACCCGTCGCTGACGATGTGGTGCTGGGCCAGAACCAGCAGGTGGTCGTCGGGGGCGATGCGCAGGAGCGTGGCCCGGAAGAGCGGGCCCGCCGCCAGGTCGAAGGAGCGCCACGCCTCCTCCTCCGCCCGGCGCAGCGCCGCCGCCTCCCGCTCCTCCCCGGAGACGCCGTCCAGCTCCTCGACGTGGAGCGGGACGCCCTCCGCGGGGCGGACCACCTGCACCGGCCGCCCGTTCACGGCGGGGAACACCGTCCGCAGCGACTGGTGCCGCTCCACCAGCGCGTCCAGGGTGGCGCGGAGCGCATCCACGTCCAGCTCTCCGCGCAGGCGGAGGGTGAAGGGCATGTTGTAGGCACTCCCCCCGGGGTCGAGCCGGTCGATCACCCAGAGCCGCTCCTGCGCGAAGGAGAGCGGGAGCGGCCCGGCACCGTCCCTCGGCGCACGCACCAGGGGTGGGACCTCCACCCCCTGTCCCGCCCGCACCAGGGCGTCCACCCGCCCGGCCAGCTCGGCGACCGTGGGAGCTTCGAAGAGGGCGCGCACCGGGAGGTCCACGCGGAACACCGCCCGGATGCGGGAAACCACCTGCGTGCCGAGCAGCGAGTGGCCGCCCAGCTCGAAGAAGCTCTCGTGGGCGCCCACGTGAGGGAGGCGTAGCACATCGGCCCAGATCCCCGCGACCACCTCCTCGGTGGGGGTGCGGTGCAGCCCCAGGTCCTCCTCGATCTCCCCCAGCGGCGTCTCGAGGGCCGGGAGGGCACGTCGGTCTATCTTCCCCGTGGTGGTGAGCGGGAACGCCTCCAGCACCAGGATACCGGCCGGGACCATGTGGTCCGGGAGCCGCTCTTTCAGGAAGGTGCGCAGCTCCCCGCCGGAGACGGGGGGGCCTGTCTCCTCCGCGGTCACGTAGCCGACCAGGCGGCGCTCTCCCCGGTCGTCCTCGCGCACGAGGACGACCGCCTCCCGCACCCCCGGCGCGCGCGCGAGCGTCGCCTCGATCTCGCCGAGCTCGATGCGGAAGCCGCGGATCTTCACCTGGTGGTCCACCCTCCCCAGGAACTCCAGCACCCCCGCGCGGAGCCAGCGCGCCCGGTCCCCCGTGCGGTAGAGGCGCGCGCCCCGCTCGCCGGAGAAGGGATCGGGGACGAACCTCTCGGCGGTCAGCTCCGGCCGGCCCAGGTAGTCGCGGGCCACGCCCACCCCGCCGATGCACAGCTCCCCGGGGATGCCGGCGGGGAGCGGCTCCCCCGCCGGATCGAGCACGTACAGGCGCACGTTGCCGAGCGGTTTCCCCAGCAGGTGTCGGTCGACGGTCTCGCCCGCCGCCACCAGATGGCTCGCGCCGAGGATGGTGGCTTCGGTGGGACCGTAGAGGATGTGGATCTCCGCCTCCGGGAAGACCGCGCGGATCTCCGGGAGGAGATCGGGTGGCACGGCGTCGCCTCCCACGAAGACCCGACGTACCCGCGGCAGGGTCCGTCCGGAGCCGCGGAGCGCCGCCACCACCTGCCGCATCAGCGCGGGGACGGCGTGCAGCACGCTGACGTCCTCGATCACGCCCGCCAGGCGCTCCACGTCCACTACGCTCTCGCGGGGGAGCACGCGCACCATCCCGCCCGCGAGGAGCGGGACGAGCGCCTCGAAGGCCCAGATGTCGAACGCGTACGAGGCCAGGACGGGCACGACGTCGCACCCCCCGAAGCCGAAGCTCTCCCGCGCGGCGAGGAGGGTGTTCGCGAGGCTGCGGTGCTCGACGCGCACCCCCTTGGGCGTCCCAGTGGAGCCCGAGGTGTAGATGATGTAGGCGAGCGAGTCGAGCGGGACCGGACCGTCCGGCGGTGGCCCGGTCTCGGCCCCCTCCCGGGGGAGGCCCTCCACCCGCACCACCGCGACCCCGTGCTCCGGTAGCCTCTCCAGCAACCGATCCTGCGTGAGCAGGATCGGAACGGCCGCGTCGGCCAGGATGAATCGGAGCCGCTCGGAGGGATAGGTGGGGTCGAGGGGGACGTACGCCCCGCCGGCCTTGAGCACGGCGAGGATGGCGACCAGCATCTCCGGCCCCCGCTCCACGCACACGCCCACCGGGACCTCCGGACCCGGG
>DATAAL010000338.1:0-1548 GCA_036260145.1 Longimicrobiaceae bacterium
CCAGCCGCGCCTGCGTCAGCAGCACGGGGACGCCGCTGTCCGCCAGCATGTACGCGATGCGCTCCGCGGGATAGCCCGGATCCACCGGCACGTACGCGCCGCCCGCCTTCAGCACGCCCAGCAGGGCGACCATCATCTCCAGGCCGCGCTCGAGGCAGATCGCCACCCGCACGTCGGGGCCGACGCCGTGGGCCCTCAGCCAGTGGGCCAGCCGGTTCGCCCGCGCGTTCAGCCCGGCGTAGCTCAGCGCATCGCCCTCGAACACCACCGCCACGGCGTCGGGCGTGCGCCCGGCCTGCGCCTCGAACAGCTCGTGCACGCAGACCCGGGCCTCCGGCGTGGCTCCCCCGCTCCCCCACTCCAGCACCTGCCGCTCCTCCGCCGCGTCCATCAGCGGGAGGGAGGGGATCGGCCGTCCGGGGTCGCGAAGCACAGCGTCGAGCAGCCGCCGGAAGTGCCCCGCGATCCGGGCGGCGGTGGCCTCGTCGAACAGCTCCGTGGCGTACTCCAGGAACCCGCGGAGGCCCCCGTCCCCCTCCTCCAGGGAGAGCGTGAGGTCGAACTTGGCAACGTTGGCCCGTAGCCCCTCCGGCCGGGTGCAGAGCGAGCCGAGCGAGGGGGGCTCCCACGGCGTGCCCCGGAGCACGAACATCACCTGGAAGAGTGGGTTGTGACCGCGGCTACGCTCCGGCGCCACGGCCTCGACCACCCGCTCGAAGGGGATCTCCTGGTGGGCAAGGTCGCGCAGGGTGACCACCCGCGCGCGCCGGAGGAATTCGCGGAAGGAGGGATTCCCGGACAGGTCGGCTCGCAGCGCCAGCGTGTTGACGAAGAACCCCACCAGCCCCTCCAGCTCGGGCCGGGTGCGCCCCGCCACCGGCGTGCCCACCACCACGTCCCCGGTGCCCGCGTACCGCGCGAGCAGGGTTTCCCAGCCGGCCAGGAGAAGCATGAAGAGGGTGGCGCCCTCGCCGCGCGCCAGCGAGCGGAGCCGGTCCACCGTGCCGGGGTCCACGTCGACGGGGCACACGCCCCCCTGGTGGTCCGGGGTCGCGGGGCGGGACCGGTCGGTCGGCAGCTCCAGCACGGGAGGCGCGTCCGCCAGGCGCTCGCTCCAGTAGGCGAGCTGCGCCCGGAGCCGCTCGCCCGAGAGCTGCTCCCGCTGCCAGACTGCGTAGTCCGCGTACCGGATGGGCAGCTCGGGCAGCGGCGAGGGCTCCCCGCGCGAGAAGGCGTCGTAGATCGCCGACAGCTCGCGGTACAGCACGTCGATGCTCCAGCCGTCGCCGACGACGTGGTGCATGCGCAGGACCAGGACGTGCTCGGCGGGGCCGAGCCGCAGCAGCACCGGCCGGAAGAGGGGGCCCCGCAGCAGGTCGAACGGTTCGGCCGCGTGCGCGCGAAGGCGCCGCCGCAGCTCGGGCTCTCGCGCGGCTTCCGGCAGGGCGCCCAGGTCCTCCACCGGGAGCTGGAGCGCCGCCGGGGCAAGGACCACCTGCGCGCAGCCCTCCCCGGTCTCGGCGAAGACCGTACGCAGCGGCTCGTGGC
>DATAAL010000339.1:0-8067 GCA_036260145.1 Longimicrobiaceae bacterium
CCGACCGAGAAGATGTGGATCAGCGACCCCACCCCGGTGACGATCAGCGTCATCACCAGGGAGAGCGGGTCCAGCAGGAGCGCCGCGTCCACCTGCAGCTCGCCCACCGGCATCCAACTCCAGTAGGTGCTGGCCTCGAAGACGGGGTGCTCGCCCGCGTCGTGCATGAAGCCGCGCATGGCGAGCCAGTTCACCACCGCGATGGCAAACGACGCCAGCAGGACCCCCGGCGCGACGAAAGACGGCAGGACGTGCGTCCACGGCTTCGCGGCGGGGACGTGATGATCGTGCGCACCATGGGCGTCGTGGACCCCGTGCGCGTCGTGGTCCCTCTCGGCCGGATGCGACGGGTCGGCGTGGGAGAGCCCTTCCTGCTCGGTAGGATGGTGCCCGTGCGTGTCCCAGTACGGGTCGCCCACCGCGGGGAGCTTCGGGAGCGCCCGGCGCGCGGCGATCACCGACAATGCCCCGTTGATCAGGAACCCGAGCAGCGGGAGGAGGACGATCCAGCCGAGCAGCGTCGGGTGGAAGGCCCCTCCGTGCGACGCGGCCTCCGCGGCCCCGTGGGCCGCCTCGGCGGCCTCTTGGAAAAGGAGCATCGCGTGTCCCCTACCAGCGCAGAAGTCCGAAGTTCTTCATGTCCACCGACTCCGCGTGCCGGAAGACCGAGATGATGATCGCCAGCCCCACCGCGGCCTCGGCCGCCGCCACCGCGATCACGAAGAAGACGAAGACGTGGCCCTGGATCCCCGCGTACGGGGCCAGCCCCACGAAGGCCAGGTTCACCGCGTTGAGCATCAGCTCGATGCACATGAACAGGATGATGGCGTTGCGCCGGATCACCACCCCGGTCGCGCCGGTGGCGAAGAGGATGGCGCTCAGCGCCAGCGGCCAGCTCAGGGGTATGTAGTCGGTAGGCACGGGGTCTCCCTCACACCTTGCGCTTGGCCAGGACGACGGCTCCGACCACCGCGATCAGCAGCAGGATCCCGGTGGCCTGGAGCAGGACCATGTAGTCGCCGTACAGGGGGAGGGCGATCACCCCCACCGTCCCCTGCTCCGCCACCTGCGCCGTCAGGGCGCGCGGCCCCGCGACGTCGCCCAGGGGGGCGGGACTCTCCACGGCGAACATCCGGGCCAGCAGGGCGAGCATCACCAGCCCGCTCCCCGCGCCGACCGCCTTCCACACGTTGCCGCGGAGGTCCGGCTCGAAGTCGTTCCCCAGGTTGAGGAGCATGATGACGAACAGGAAGAGCACCATGATGGCGCCCGCGTACACCAGGATCTGGATGATCCCGATGAAGTAGGCCCCGAGCAGCGTGTAAATGGCCGCGAGCGCGAAGAAGGTCCCGATCAGCCAGAGCGCGCTGGCCACGGGGTTCCTGCGCGTGATCGTCATCAGCGCGGACGTGGCCGCGAGGATGGCGAAGAACCAGAAGAGTGCCTGAATCACCATCGGTCCCGGGATGATCTCCCGTCTAAGGTGTAGAAGGCGCGGAACCCGCGAAAGCGATCGTGACCCGAAGGGCGGAGACCCGGGGGTAGTTTCCCGGGGCTCCGTTCTCCTGGACACGGTAGTATCGTGTCCTGGAGAATAGAGCGCGGTCCCGGCGAAGCCGGGATTCGCCCAAATCCCGCAATTCGCCTTACTCGCCCGCTGGGTCCGATGGATCCCAGAGCAGCGTGGACGGGTGCTCCTGCTTCATCAGGCGGTCCAGGTCGTACACGAACTGCTCCCGGGAGTACTCCGCGTTCTCGTAGTGCTGCCCCACGTGGATCGCCTCCACCGGGCACACCTCCTGGCACATCCCGCAGAAGATGCAGCGGAACTCGTCGATCTCGTAGACGATCGGGTAGCGGTTCCCCTGGTCGTCCTCGCCGGGGACCAGGCGGATGCAGTTGGACGGGCAGATGGTGGGGCACAGGCCGCACGCCACGCACTTGGGGCGCCCGTCCTCGTGCTTCTCCATCACGTGCGTGCCCCGCCAGCGCGGCGAGATGTCCTTCTTCTGCTCCGGGTACTGGATGGTCACCTCGCTCCGGTCGCCGGCCGCCTTGACCATGTGCCGGAAGGTGAGCGCCATCCCCCTGAGCGTGGCCCGGATGTACGAGGACTTCCTCGCCTCCGGGCGCTTCATCACGCGGACCTTGATCGCCATTCTTGATTCCTCAGACGCGTTGGGCGGATCGCGGCGGCTGCACCGGCACGGCGCGGCGGCGGGCCGCCTCGCGGGCGATGCGCCGGCGCTCGTCGGGCGACCCGCTCCCGGCCAGCACCCGACCCCGGTCCATCATCCAGAGCACCACGGCGAGCATCGCCACGTTCACGGCGGTGAGCACCAGCCCGTACACCAGTCCGTACTCCACCCCCGCGCTGTCGAGCGACAGGATGGTCCCGGCGGTCACCACCACCGCGGCCAGCGCCGCGGGGAGCATGATCTTCCACCCCAGGTCCATCACCTGGTCGTAGCGGAACCGCGGGACCGTCCAGCGGACCACCATGAAGACCATGATGAAGAAGAAGGTCTTCCCCAGGAACAGGAGGAGGGTCAGGACGGTCTTCCACCAGGCGGGCGCCGCACCGACCACCTCCCCACCCCGCACCACCATGTCGTCTCCCTGCCACCCCGGAATGTCCCATCCGCCCAGGAAGAGCGTCGCCATGAGCGCCGAGACGGTGAGGACGTGCGCGTACTCCGCGATGAAGAACATGGAGAACTTCATCGACGAGTACTCGGTATGGTACCCGGTCACCAGCTCCGACTCGGCCTCGGGGAGGTCGAAGGGGAGGCGGTTGGTCTCGGCGAAGGAGGAGATCCAGAAGAAGAAGAACGACACTGCCAGCGGGAGGGCGAACCAGAGGTTCATGCTCTGCTGCGCCCACACCACCTCGGTGAGGCTCACGTTCCCCACCACGAAGAAGACGCTCAGCAGCGAGAGCCCCAGCGCGATCTCGTACGAGATCATCTGCGCCCCCGCCCGCAGCCCTCCCAGGAGGGCGTACTTGTTGGAGCTGGCCCACCCCGCGAGCACGATCCCGTAGACGCCGAGCGAGGAGAAGGCCAGAAGAAAGAGCACCCCTACCGGGACGTCCGCCACCACCATCTCCACCACCCCCCAGCGGGTGGGGAGCGGGGCGGCGAAGGGAATCACCGCGAAGGTGACCAGCGCCGGGATGATGGAGAGCATGGGCGCCAGGGTGAAGAAGACCCGGCTGGCCTCGGCCGGGCTGGTCTCCTCCTTGAGGATGTTCTTCACCCCGTCGGCGAGCGGCTGCCCGAGTCCGCCGGGGCCCACGCGGTTGGGGCCCAGGCGGTCCTGCATCCAGGCGCTGACCTTGCGCTCCAGGAGCGTCAGGAGCGCCACGGTCACCATCAGGAAGGTGAACACCGCGACCACCTTGATCACCGAGAAGATCAGGTACGAGGTGTCACCGAGCTCGCCGATGCCGTGGCGCGGAAGTGGGTCGATCATCTTCGCGTTCGCGTCAGGTAGGTCCGCGGGTCAATCGCCCGCCTCCGCCAGCGCCTGCACCCCGCCCATGGGCTGCCCCTGCGTCCCCAGGGCGCCCCACTCCAGCGGGGCGAACTCCGGGCGGAGCTGGCCGAGCACGGCGAAGGCGTCCGCGGGGGTTCCGGGGACCTCGCCCCCGGTGATCCCGGCGTGCAGCACGCCCAGGATCTGCCAGGCGGGGCGCGCCATCCCGGGCGCCTGGATCGCCGGCCAGAACCGCTGGACGCGGCGCTGCACGTTGGTGAAGGACCCCTCCATCTCGGCGAAGGTGGTCGCCGGGAGGACGACGTGCGCATTGCGCGCCACCGGGGAGAGGAAGTGCCCCACGTACGCGAAGAGCCCCGCCGCCCGGCCGAAGTCCGCCGGGGCGTCCACTAGCTCGTCGCCCAGGACGAAGAGGGTGCCGGTGTGCCCGGCCGCCTCCTCCAGCCCGCCCATGGCCCGGTCGTCCCCCACGCGCCGGAAGCCGAAGAGCTCAGCGCCGCGCGCGTTGGCGGCGCGGTCCGGGCGGAGCGCCAGCGTCGGGAAGCCCGGGAGGACCACCTCCTCGCCCCGCTCCACCCGGTACACCCCCCCTCCGAAGCCCGCGGTCTCCATCACCCGGCGCAGCGCGCCCAGGTCCTCGTTGGCCATGAACGGCGAGACCACCGCACGTGCCTCGCCGGGCGCCCCGCGGAGCATCTCCACCAGGCGGGTCAGCGCCTCGGACCAGGACACCGGGACGAAGCGGTCGCCCTCGCGCACCAGCGGGGCCTCGATCCGGCCGCCACGGTTGATCCAGTTGTAGTTGAGGCGGCCGTAGTCGCACATCCAGTGCGAGTTCACCGCCTCGTTGGTGCGGGGCTTCATCCGCATCACCTGATTGTCGCGCGTCTCCAGGCGGATGTTGCACCCCTGCGAGCAGTTGGGGCAGACGGAGGGGACGCGGTCCAGGTCCCAGGCCCGGGCCTTGTGCAGGAAGTCCTTGGACACCAGGGCGCCCACCGGGCAGATGTCGACGATGTTGTCGGCCCAGATGTTCCCGTCCAGACCTTCGTCGAAGAAGGTGTCGATCACCACCCGGTGGCCGCGCTGCACCGTGGTGAGCCGCTCGTCCTGCGCGACCTCGCGCATGAAGCGCACGCAGCGGGTGCACATCACGCAGCGGTCGGCGTAGAAGAGGACGTCGCCCCCGAAGTCGTCGCGCCCCAGCACCCGCTTGGGCTCGCGGGAGCGCCCCATGGCCGGCCCCTCGGCCGCGACGTAGTCCTGCAGCTTGCACTCCCCGGCCTGGTCGCAGACCGGGCAATCGAGCGGGTGGTTGACGAGGTAGAACTCCAGCACCCCCTCGCGCGCCTGCAGCGCCTTCTCGCTCTGGGTGTGGATCACGTTCCCCTCGGCCACGGTCCCCACGCACGCCGGCACCAGCTTGGGCGCCTTCTCCACCTCCACCAGGCACATGCGGCACTGGGCCGGGGCGGAGAGCCCCGGGTGGTAGCAGTAGTGCGGGATGTCGGCCCCCGCACGCGCCGCAGCGTCGATGATCCGGGTCCCCTTGGGAACCACCACCTCGATGCCGTCGATGGTGCAGGTGACGGTCTCGGGAGCTTGGTTCTGGTCGGCCACCAGCGTCTCCTTGTCTCTCTGGATCAGGCCGAGCGCGCGGCGAGCGCCGGCTCCCGGCGCATCAGCGCCAGGTAGTCGTCCCGGAACTTCTGGATCGAGGAGGTGATCGGCGCGGCGGCCGCGTCCGACAGCACGCAGATGGTCTTCCCGGACATGTTGTCGGAGATCTCCAACAGCGTCTGGAGGTCCTCCTCCAATCCGCGCCCGTTCTCGATGCGCCGCAGGATCCTGGCGGCCCACGCGGTGCCCTCGCGGCAGGGGGTGCACTGCCCGCAGCTCTCGTGGGCGTAGAAGTCCACCATCCGCCGCACCTGTTTGACCAGGTTGGTGGTGTCGTCCATCACGATCACCGACCCGCACCCCAGCATCGTCCCCGCCGCGGCCATGGCCTCGTAGTCCATCCCGATGTCCAGCTCGTCGCCGGTGAGGATCGGCACCGAGGATCCGCCCGGGATCACCGCCTTCACCGGCCGCCCGCCGGGGGTGCCGCCGCAGACGTCGTAGATGAACTCCCTGAAGTTGAAGCCCAGCGGCAGCTCGTAGTTCCCGGGGCGCTTCACGTGCCCGGAGACACAGAAGAGCTTGGTCCCGGTGCTCTTCTCCGTCCCCCACTGCCGGTACCACTCGGCGCCGTTCTGCACGATGTGCGCGGCGGCGATCAGGCTCTCCACGTTGTTGACCGCGGTGGGGAGGCGGAAGGCGCCCGCGATGGCCGGGAAGGGCGGCTTGACGCGCGGTTCCCCGCGGCGCCCCTCCAGCGAGTTCAGCAGCCCCGTCTCCTCGCCGCAGATGTACGCGCCCGCGCCCAGGTGGAGGGTGATGTCGATGTCGACGCCGCTCCCCAGGATGTTCTGCCCCGCGTACCCGGCGGCGTACGCCTCCTCGATGGCCTTCGCCAGGATCTGCGCCGCCTCGAAGAACTCGCCGCGGATGTAGATGTAGGCGTGCTCCGCCCGGATGGCGTAGGCGCCGATCAGGCACCCCTCCAGCAGCGCATGCGGGGTCCAGCGGATCAGCTCCCGGTCCTTGAAGGTCCCGGGCTCCGACTCGTCGGCGTTGCACACCAGGAAGTGGGGCTTGTCGCCCTTGGGGGGCATGAAGCTCCACTTCACCCCGGTGGGGAACCCGGCGCCCCCCCGCCCGCGGAGGCCGGAGGCCTTGACCTCGTTGACCACGTCGGCGGGGGCCATCCCCAGCGCCTTGCGCAGCGCCTGGTAGCCGCCGCGCTCCTCCCACCCCCTCAGCGTGCGCGCCTCGGGATCCCCGAAGTACTTGGCGAGGACGAGGACTTCGCTCGGGTGCCTGTACGGATACGCCATGGCCGCCTTACCTGAGCCGCGCGAGGATCGCCGGAACGTCCTCCGGGCGGACGTTCTCGAAGTAGCGCTCGTTGATCTGGACCGCCGTCGGGAAGCCGCACGCCCCCAGGCACTCCACCTCCATCACCGTGTACAGCCCGTCGGGGGTGGTCTCGCCCATCCCGGTGCCGGTGGCGTCCAGGAACGCCTGCAGCACGGCGTCGCCGCCACACAGGTTGCAGGAGATGTTGGTGCACACCTGGATCAGGTACTTCCCCACCGGACCCAGGTTGTACATGGAGTAGAAGGTAGCCACCCCGCGCACGTAGGCGGGGGAGAGCCCCAGCCGCTCGGCCACCTCGTCCATGGTCCCGGGCGAGAGATGGCCGCGGATCTCGTGCGCCATGTGCAGCACGGGGAGGAGCGCCGCCTGGCTGTCGGGGTAGCGCTCCAGGATCTTGACCACCCGCTCGGCGTACGGACCCTCGAAGAGCGGGGCCTCGGGGTTCTTCTCCGCCACCTGGTACGCCAGCGTCCCCGCCACGCCCGGGTGCCCGCCGTCGCGGGGGCGCTCCCCCACGTAGGCGGTGCCGCGGACGTCGGCTTCGGTCAGCGTCGGGAACTCGCCGGTGTCGCCCGCGAAGCCCGGGTTCTGCAGGGCCTGCGGCCACGACGAGGGCGGCGAGTCGGCGCCGCCGTACGCTGCACTCATCGGTCGATCTCCCCCAGCACGATGTCGAGCGAAGCATTCACCGCGATCACGTCGGAGAGCAGCGCGCCCTCGATCATGTGCGGGAGCGCCGCGATGTTGATGAAGGACGGGCCGCGGACGCGCCAGCGGACCGGCTTGGGGCCGCCGTCGGAGACCACGTACATCCCCAGCTCCCCCTTGGACGACTCCACCGAGAACCACGACTCGCCGACCGGGGCGCGCACGCCCTCCATGACGATCTTGAAGTGGTGGATCATGGACTCCATGTCGTTCATCGCCGCCGTCTTGGTCGGCAGGATGACCCGCGGGTCGTCCACGTTGATGGGCCCGCCCGGGAGCCGGTCGATGGCCTGCTGGAGGATGCGCAGGCTCTGCCGCATCTCCTCCATCCGGCACAGGTAGCGGTCGTAGATGTCGCCGTGCTCCCCCACCGGGACGTCGAAGTCGTACGTCTCGTAGTCGTAGTACGGGCGGTCCTTGCGGATATCGTACGGGACCCCGGAGGCGCGGAGGTTGGGGCCGGAAAGGCCCCAGTTGACGGCATCCTCCGCGGACATGACGCCCACGCCCTGCGTCCGCCCGATCCAGATGGAGTTGTTGGTCAGCAGCGTGTCCACCTCATCCAGCGTGCGCGGGAAGGTGTTCACGAACTCCTGGAGCTTCTCGATCCACCCGGCCGGGAGGTCGGCCATCATCCCACCGATGCGGGTGGACGAGGTGGTGATGCGCGCCCCGGTGAAGGCCTCGTGAAGGTCGTAGATCCGCTCCCGCTCCTGGAAGGTGTACAGGAAGACGGTGAACGCCCCCAGGTCGATGGCGGTGGTTCCCAGCCAGAGGAGGTGCGAGAAGATCCGGTCCAGCTCCATGCAGATGACCCGGACCACCTTGCAGCGCTCGGTGACCTCGATCCCCATGAGCTTCTCGACCGCCATGGCGTAG
>DATAAL010000340.1:0-9252 GCA_036260145.1 Longimicrobiaceae bacterium
CGGCAAACGGCCCGTCCACCCCGCGGGGTGGACGGGCCGTTTGCCGTCCGCAGTACCCCTGGTCAGGTGCGGGAGCCCGCGTCCTCCGGCTCCCCCGCCCCCTCGCTCAGCCCCCGGGAGATCTCGTCCGCGGTGCGCTCCCCCTTCTCCGCCGCCTCCCGGGCGAGCTTCTCCATGTCCACCTCCCGGACCCGCACCCGCCCCAGCACGCCCACGGTCACCACCTCGTCCCCCACCCACCCCACGGACGCGATCCCGTAGCTCCGGTAGGTGAGCAGGACCGGGGCGAGCCGGTCGGCGCCGAACAGGCTGAGCACCGGGTGGTCCGCCCGGAAGGTCTCGGCGAAGCGCGCCCTGTGCTCCGCCTCGGAGGGGTTGAGGAAGGCCAGGACCAGCAGGACGGCGGCGAGAGCCACGAGCTTCTTCATGTCACGACCATGGGTTGGGGGTGCGGGTCGCCCGCCGGGAGCGTCAGTGGGTGACCACGGTGAAAGGGGACGACCCGCCCGCCTGGAGCGGGACGTGGTCCGGTCCGGCCCAGCGCAGCCGGACCCGGTGCTCCCCGGGGGGGAGCGCGGGGAGCACCCAGCGGTAGCGGTTCCCCCCCAGCGGCTGGACGTCCCCCGGGCCGGGCATCCGCTCGGTGCCGTCCACCAGCGCGTGCAGGTGGTACCGCCCCCCCGCGAGCCAGCCGCCCGCGCCGGGGCGCAGCTCCTCCGGGGTCCGGAACTCCAGGGTCACAGGCCCGCTGAAGATCTCCCGGGCGGCGGGGCGGAGCACGGTGACCGGCGGCGGGGGCGGGCCCTCGGCGCCGGTGTCGGCCCGGCCCAGCAGGGCGAAGAGCAGCGCGAGGAAGACCGCCGCGCCGCCCACCACCCCGAACACGGTGTCCCGGGTAGAGCGGCTCGGGGCGGAGGAGGAGAGGGGCTCGGAGCAGGCCTGCGTGACTTCGGACATCCGATCGCTATCTTTGCGGGTTCGCTGCGGTCGCGCAGAAAGATACCACCTGGGGCCCGCGCGCGGAACTTGCCTGGCGGAGTGCGGAGCCCCACCGCACCGCCCCCGAACCCGACCACCGGATCTATGCCCGCACCCGCACTCCGTCCGGCGCCCGCCGCCCTGGCGCTCCTGCTCTGCGCGCTTCCACTCGCTCCCACCCGCTCCACGGCGCAGGAGACGCCGGGCGACACGGTGCGCAGAGCGCGGCTGGACACGCTGACAGTGCGGGTGCTGCGGACGCCGCTCCCGCTGCTGCGGGCGCCCTACGCGGTGTCGGCGGTGGGCGAGGCGGAGATCCGCCGCGCCCGGCCGGGGCTGGCGCTGGACGAGGCGCTGGCGGGGGTCCCGGGGGTGCAGGTGGACAACCGCTTCAACTACGCGCTCGGCGAGCGCATCTCCATCCGCGGGTCCGGGGCGCGCGCGCAGTTCGGGGTGCGGGGCATCCGCGTGCTGGTGGACGGCATCCCCGCCACCATGCCCGACGGGCAGACCACGCTGAACCACGTGGACCCCGGCGCGCTGGGGCGGGCGGAGGTGGTGCGCGGCCCCGCCGCGGCGCTGTACGGCAACGCCTCGGGGGGGGTGGTGCACCTGGCCACCGCGCCCCCCCCGCCCGTCCCCCTGGGCTCCGAGTACCGGGTGGTGACGGGGGGAGGGGGGCTCCTCCGCCTGCAGGGGAGCGCGGGCGGGGAGACGGGGCGCTTCTCCTACCGGGCCGGCGCCACCCGCCTGCGCTACGAGGGGTTCCGGGAGCACTCGGAGGCGGACAACACCCTGCTGAACGCGCAGCTCCGCCACGGGGGGGAGCGGAACGGGGTGCGGCTGGCGCTGAGCCTGGTGGAGTACAACGCCCTCAACCCGGGCTCCCTCTCCGACTCCCTCCTCCGGGCGGACCGGCGGCGCGCCTTCGCCCGCAACGTGGCGCAGCGCACGGGCGAGGAGGGGCGGCAGGGGCAGGTGGGGGTGACCTGGGAGCGCGCCCTGGGCCCGGCGGCGCTGGAGACATCGGCATACGCGCTGGCCCGGCGGCTGGAGAACCCGATCCCCGACCGGATCATCGACCTGGACCGGCGCGTCGGCGGGGCGCGGGCGATGCTGTCCGGCCGGGCGGGCGCCGGGGTGCGCTGGACGATGGGAGGCGAGGTGGAGGGGCAGCGGGACCGCCGGGAGAACCACCGCAACGACGGCGGCGAGCGCCGGGAGCTCCTCCTGGACCAGCGGGAGCGGGTGACCTCCACCGCGGTGTTCGCGCAGGCCTCCGCCTCCCCCGCCTCCCGGGTGGAGCTGCTGGGGGCGGTGCGCTGGGACCGGTTCCGCTTCGCCGTCCGGGACCGGCTGGTGACCGCCGCCAACCCGGACGACTCGGGGGAGCGGATCATGGCCGAGTGGAGTCCCACCCTGGGGGCCAGCTTCGCCGCGTCGGAGGCGCTCGTGGTGTACGCCAACTTCGCCACCGCCTTCGAGACCCCCACCACCACGGAGCTGGCCAACCGGCCGAGCGGCGCCGGCGGCTTCAACCCGGAGCTGGAGCCGCAGCGCACCCGCTCCTGGGAGGCGGGCGCCAAGGGGAGGCTGGGGCGGTGGGGGGTGTACGATGTGGCCGCGTACCGGGCCCGGGCCCGCAACGAGCTGATCCCCTTCGAGGTGCCGGGGGTTCCGGGACGGCAGTTCTTCCGCAACGCGGGCTCCACGACCCGGCGCGGGGTGGAGGCGGGGGCGACGCTCACGCCGATGCGTGGCGTCACCGCGCGGCTCGCCTACACCCACATCGACGCGCGCTTCCGCCGCTACGTGGTGGGCCGGGACACCCTGGACGGGAAGCGCGTTCCAGGGATCGCGCCGCACCGGGTGGACGCGCGGCTGGCCTGGCAGGGCGTGGCGGGCCCCTTCGCGGAGGCGGAGCTCCGCCACTCCGCCGCGATCCCGGTGGACGACCCCAACCGCTTCCGCTCCCCGGCGTACACGGTGGCCGACGCGCGCGCGGGGTGGGAGGGCGCGCGCCTGGGCCGCCTCCGCGCCACCCCCTTCCTGGGGGTGACCAACCTCTTCGACCGGGAGTACAACACCTCGGTGGTGGTCAACGCCTTCGGGCGGCGCTTCTACGAGCCCGGCCCCGGCCGCACGCTGTACGCGGGGCTCAGCGTGGGGGTGGGGCTGCCGGAGGGGTGGGGACCGAGGTGAGCGCCCGCCCCGACACGCAGAACCCGATGAAAGCTACTCCCCCTTCCGGTCCGTCCGCTCGTCGTTCCAGAGGATGTTGAGCACCAGCGCCACCCCCCCCGTCACCGCCCCCAGGAAGCACAGCATCGCCAGCCCCGGATAGCCAAAGATCCGGAACCGCGTCTCCACCCGCATCAGCATCGCCGCCCCGATGATCAGCGCGGCCAGGATCAGCCCCAGGGTGATCCGGTTGGCGATCTTCTGCAGCCCCGCCATGAGGTGGACCTCGTCGATGGCGTCCACCCGGATGCGGAAGTCGTTGCTGGCGAGCGACTCCAGGATCTTGTTGGCCCGCCCGGGGAGCTGCTGCATCAGCTCGTTGGTCTCCAGCAGGGCGGTGAACATCTTCCCCGGAGAGAGCTGCTGCACCATCCGGCGCTGCAGCATGTCCGCGGCGTTGCGCTGGATCGCGGCGTTGGGATCGAACTCCGGGTCCAGGGTGCGCCCCACCTGGTCCAGCGCCAGGAGCGTCTTCCCCAGGGTGGTCAGCTCCGGGGGGAGGAGGATCCCGTTCTCCCCCGCGGCACGCGAGATCTCCATCACGATCCGCCCCACCTCGATCTGCCGCGCCGTGGCGCCCTGGATCTCCGTCACCATCTCCACCACCCGCCGGGTGAAGCCGTCCTCGTCGAACCCCGGCCGGCGCTCCCCGATCCGGATCGCCAGGTCCGCCGCCTCCCTGCCGCGCCCCTCACTGACCGCCAGGAGGAGCCGGAGGAGGATGTCCTGCATGTTGGGCGCGACGCGCCCCACCATCCCCACGTCGATCAGCGCGATCCGCCCGTCGCGGGTGATGAAGACGTTCCCCGGGTGCGGGTCGGCGTGGAAGAAGCCGTCCACCAGGATCTGCTTCAGGTAGGCCCGGAAGAGGTCCTCCGCCAGCGCCTCCCCGTCGATCTCCATCCGCGAGAGCGGGCTGAGGTCGGTGACCTTGCGCCCGGCGATGTAATCCATGGTCAGGACGCGCGAGGTGGTGTAGTCGTCCACCGCGCGCGGGACCACGATCCGCTGGAACTCCACGAGGTTGTTCGCCAGCGTGGTCAGGTTCTGCGCCTCCCGTCGGTAGTCCAGCTCGGAGAGGAGGGTCCTGCGGAACTCGGCCAGGATCCCGCTGGTCTCGTAGCGCCTCCCGATCTCGGTGTGCCGGTCGGCCAGCTCGGTCAGCTCCCCCAGCGCGTCCAGGTCCTGGAGGATCTGCTCCCGGATCCCCGGCCGCTGCACCTTGACCGCCACGTCGCGCCCGTTGCGCAGGGTGGCGCGGTGCACCTGCCCCAGCGAGGCCGCCGCCATCGGCTCGGGGTCGAAGTCCAGGAACGCCTTGGAGATCCGCACCCCCAGCTCGGCGGTGACGATCTCCTCCACCTCGGCGTAGGAGAAGGGCTCCACGGAGTCCTGCAGCCGGGTGAGCGCCTCCACGTACGCGGGCGGGATCAGGTCGGAGCGGGTGGAGAGGAGCTGCCCCAGCTTGACGAAGGTGGGACCCAGCCTCTCCAGGTCGTCCGCCAGCTCCTCGGCCTCCGGGGTGGTCTGCGGCTCGGCCGGTGCGTCCTCGTCGCGGAGGACGTCCTGGAGCCCGCTCTCCCGGACCAGGTCCGAGCGCCCGTACTTCACCAGGAGCCGGCCCAGCTCGACGTATCGCTTCAGGTGCTCGCCGCGGAGCGAGATCGCCATGTCTTCCCTTCATTGTGCGGGGGTGCCTGCGCGGGACCTGTGGCGGCCCGCGCCCCTGCGAACGCAGAAAGCATGCGCGGGCCGCCCGGCCGCGCGCCGGAGGGGGAGACACCCGGGGGGCATCTGGCATGTTTGTTGACGCTCCGGGCCCTGCCCGGGTGTCCGGTGGTACGGCCGGGTTTCCCATCCTTTCCGCGAGGTGGTGGCATGAGACCTCTCGTGCGTTACGCCCTGCTCGCTGCGCTCGCCGTCCCCCTCTCCGGGTGCGAGTACGTCAAGCTGCTGCGGCCGAGCGTCCTCAACCAGCTCAACCCGCGCGTGGTGCGGCTGGTGAACTATCTCCCGCACGTGGACGACCAGAACGAGGCCATCGTGGCGCGGCTCTTCGCGCACGGGGGTCTCTCGCACGCGGAGCTGGGGCGCGACGGGGTCTTCCGGGACGTGATCCGCGTCCCCCCGGGGGAGTACATGTGGTACCCCGCCATCGTCGTGATGAAGCGCGGGGGTGAGCTGGAGCTGGACTTCTACAACCAGGACCCCTACTCCCACCACGCCGCCTTCCTCCCCAACGTGGGGGAGCGCCACGCCCTGGTCCTCCCGGTCAACTCCAGGGGACGCGCGCGCATCCGCCTGGACCAGCCCGGACTCTACTGGTTCGGGTGCCCGGTCGCCAACCACGCGGGCCGCGGGATGCTGGGGCTGGTGATCGTGGAGGGTGAGGTGCCCGCGGAGGCGAAGCTGGACCGTCCCCGGCAGCCCAGGCCATGAGGAGGCGACCATGATCGAGCTTCGACAGATCCCGGGACTGGCGGCCGCCCTGTTGATCCTCGGCGCCTCCGCCTGTGCCCGCGGGCTCCCCAACTGGGCGGTGACCGAGACCAGCAAGCCGATGAGCGCGCTGAACGAGGCGCTGGCCGGCACCGCGCCGCCGGTGGCCCGTACCGTTACAAGCGACCGGATCCGGCGCGCCCGCTCCGAGCCGCAGAACTGGCTCACCTACTACGGCGCGTACGACGGGCAGCGCTTCAGCCCGCTGGACCAGGTCAACACCGGGAACGTCCGCGGACTCCGCCCCGCCTGGACCTTCCAGTTCGCGCCGATCGGGCTGGTGGCGACCCCCGCGACCTTCTCCTTCGAGGCGGCCCCCATCGTGGTGGACGGGGTGATGTTCGTGTCCGGGTGGGACGGCTACGTCTGGGCCCTGGACGCCACCGACGGTCGGGTGCTCTGGGTGTACAAGCACGAGATCCCGCTGGACGTGCCCCTCTGCTGCGGCAACGTGAACCGCGGGGTGGCGGTGGCGAACGGAAAGGTGATCTTCGCCACGCCGAACGGCCACGTGGTCGCGCTCGACGCCACCAACGGGAAGCCGGTCTGGCAGCAGGTCTTCGTGGACGTGCGCGCGGGGGAGAGCGCCACCATGGCGCCGCTGGTGGTGAAGAACCTGGTGCTGGTGGGGAGCTCCGGCGCGGAGTACGGGGTGCGCGGGCACATCGACGCCTTCGACGTCGACACCGGGCGCCGCGTCTGGCGCCGCTACAACGTCCCCAGGCCGGGGGAGCCGGGGGCGGACACCTGGCCGGCGCAGGCGTGGGCCCGGGGGGGCGGGACGGCGTGGATCACCGGCACCTACGACCCCGAGCTGGACCTGGTGTACTGGGGCACCGGAAACCCGGGACCGGTCTTCGACGGCGGCCCCCGCCCGGGAAACAACCTGTACACCAGCTCGGTGGTAGCCTTCGACCCGGACGACGGCTCGCTCCGCTGGCACTACCAGTGGACCCCGCACGACGTGTGGGACTACGACGGGGTCAACGAGAACATCCTCTTCGAGCAGGGCGGGCGGAGGCTGCTGGCCCACTTCGACAAGAACGGGTACTTCTTCGTCCTGGACCGCACCGACGGGCGGCTGGTGCGCGTGACCCGCTTCGCGCGGGCCACCTGGGGGGAGATCGACCCCGGCACCGGCGCCGTGACCCCGCGGCTCATGCCGACCCCCGAGGGGGTGGACATCTGCCCCGGCCCCGCGGGAGCCAAGGAGTGGCCGCACGCGGCATACAACCCGGGGACGGGGCTGCTCTACACCCCGGTGGTGGAGGCGTGCGCCCGCTTCAAGCGCGGGCCGACCGTGTACCGGGAGGGACTCTTCTACCTGGGCGGCGAGGCGGACGTCCGGCCCCACGAGCAGTGGGGGGAGGTGAAGGCCTTCGATCCCGCCACGGGGCGGCAGGTGTGGCAGTGGCGGGCGGAGCACCCGATCGTGGCCTCGCTCCTCACCACGGCGGGAGGGCTGGTCTTCGTCGGCGAGCCCTCGGGCGAGTTCCACGCCCTCCACGCCCGGACTGGGGAGGTGCTCTGGACGCACCAGACGGGGAACGGGATCCACAGCAACCCGGTCACCTACAGCGTGCAGGGGAAACAGTACGTGGCGGTGCCGACGGGGTGGGGTGGGTGGGTCGAGGGGTTCGCGCCGGAGATGTTCGGGGCGCCGCGCGGGACGGCGCTGCACGTGTTCGCGCTGCCGTGATTCGTGGAGAGGGTTGAGACAGGAGGCTCGTCGGAAGCTTTTTCGGGACCGCTCCAGAGCCGGACGATACTGCTGTCCGTCTCTTCCGCGGGGGCGGTGAGCCCCGGAAACAGACCCGGGTCTCCCCGCCCGCGGAGGGAGCCTCGCGGAACCACTGCGAGTCTCCCTCCGCACATCTTTGGGGAACCATGGAACCGCAGGTACGACAGTCCCCCTCCCGCCTCCTCGTCCTCGGGCCCGCGCTCCTGCTGGACACCGCCTTCACCGCCGACCTGCTGGGGCGGTTATTTGGCGTCACCTGGCTCTGGACCGCGGGGGCGCACCTGGCGGTCGCGGGCGTCGCCGCGGGGCTCGCGCTCGGGCTCCCCGCGGGGGCTCTCGCTTCACGCGGGCAGGGCCGCCCGCTCCGCTTCGTGGCGCTCTACCTGCTGGGGTTGGCGCTGTTCGCGCTGACGCGGTGGGTACGGGGGGACGCGGCGATCCCGCCCGAGGGGGTGCTGGTGACGCTGGAGGGGATCGCCGCGGTGCTGGCGTACGCGGGGAGCGCGGCGGGTGGGCTCCTCCTGCAGCGCGCCGGGGCGGCGGTCAGCCCGTAGGCGCCCCCTCCCCCCCCTCTCGCGTCCGCCCCAGCAGGCGGTCCAGCCCGGGGGCGAACGACAGCTCCCGGTCCGCGATGGCGGCGATCTCCTCCTCCTCCCGCCAGCGCCGCTCCAGCTCCGCCAGCTCCAGCCTCAAGAGCCTGCGCTCCACCTCGTCGTTGACCGCGATCTCCAGGGCGATGGCCTCCGTCCGGCGCTTCTTGCGCAGAGCCCCCAGGGGGAGGCGCTGCTCCGCCACCCGGCGGGTGAGCGCCTCCACCGATCCCGCGTGCTCGATGGCGCTCGTCGCCGCGCGGATACGGCCTTCGGAGGCGCCGTGGAAGTGCCGGTACGCCAGGATGCGGCGCAGCACGCGCTCCGCCTGCACCCCGGCCAGGAGATGCCCGGACTCCGGCCGGCTGCCGCACCGGGAGCAGGTGTGGAGGAGGGCGACCTCCCCGTGCTCGCCGCCGGGGACCAGGAGGAGCCGGTCCGCGTGCCTGAACTTCACCTCCATGGATAGGCTCCCGCAGCGGGGGCACTCCGACCGCCCGCGGATCGCCACCCGCCCGAACCTGCGCCAGCGCGCGATCTCCACGAACACCCCCTGCCCCGCCCACCCCACCAGCGCCCCCCCGCTGGCGACCGCCGCCACGACCATCGCCGCCACCTCCGCCCCCTGGAGGAGGTACGACTGCTTGCGCCGCCGGAGGAGATCTCGCCCGTAGCGCCACCACGCCTCCTCGGTGAGCCCCGCCCGCCCCACCCGCACCACCTCCAGGTCCTCCGCCCGCAGCAGGGCAATGTTGTCGGTGCGGGACAGGAGGCGCGCCCGGTCGGTGCTGAGCCACTCCAGCTCCTCCAGCGCCTCCCACCGCTCCTCGATGGGCGCCAGGTTCCAGCGGGAGCACGCGGCGCAGATCGTCCACAGCCGCCCCCGCTCCGGGTCGAAGGCCACCTTGCGCCCGCGGCGGAGGTGCTCCAGCGACTGGTTCTCGGGGAGCTGCGCATGGCAGAAGATGCAGCGGGCGAACATCGGCGTGCCTCCGTGGATGGTCCCCTGGCCCCTCAGCCTCTGTCACCTCCTACGTACCCGCGCCCCCGGAGTTTCGCGGGCGCTCTCCCCGTCCGGATCCCACGGCGGAAGTTTTCCGGTTTTTACGCAAACGGTGAAGATGCAACGACTTGGTCCAGCTCTTGCGTATCCGTCACGTGGATTTTGGACTTTTCCCAAACTTGAGATGTCTGTACGAAGCT
>DATAAL010000341.1:0-1892 GCA_036260145.1 Longimicrobiaceae bacterium
GCGTGGAGGACGGAATGTCGGCTGTGAGGGAGAGCGCCCCGGAGGGAGTGCGGCTCCTGGGCGAGGAGAACCCGGTGACGGAGCGTATCCTCTCTCCCGAGGCGCTCGCCTTCGTGGCGTGGCTGCACCGGGAGTTCAACCCCGTCCGGACCACGCTCCTGACGGAGCGCGACCGGCGGCAGGCGGAGTTCGACGCGGGGGCGGTGCCGGCCTTCCTCCCGGAGACCGCCTCCGTCCGCGAGGGGGAGTGGACGGTGGCTTCCGCCCCCGCCGACCTCCAGGACCGGCGCGTGGAGATAACCGGCCCCACCGACCGCAAGATGGTGATCAACGCCCTGAACTCCGGGGCGAGCTGCTTCATGGCCGACTTCGAGGACGCCCTCTCCCCCACCTGGCGCAACGTGGTCGAGGGGCAGGCCAACCTCGCGGACGCCATCCGCCGGGAGGTGGACTTCGTCTCCCCGGAGGGGAAGGAGTACCGGCTGACCGAACGGACGGCGACGCTGATCGTCCGCCCGCGCGGGTGGCACCTCCCCGAGCGGCACCTGCAGGTGGACGGCGAGCCGGTCTCCGCCTCCCTCTTCGACTTCGGCCTCTACCTCTTCCACAACGCCCGGGAGCTGATCGAGCGCGGCTCCGGCCCATACTTCTACCTCCCCAAGCTGGAGAGTCACCGCGAGGCCCGGCTCTGGAACGACGTCTTCAACGCCGCGCAGGACCGGCTGGGGATCCCCCGCGGGACGATCCGCGCCACGGTGCTGATCGAGACGATCCTGGCCGCCTTCGAGATGGACGAGATCCTCTACGAGCTGCGCGACCACGCCGCGGGGCTCAACGCCGGGCGGTGGGACTACATCTTCAGCGTCATCAAGAAGTTCCGGAACCGGGGCGACTTCGTCCTCCCCGATCGGGTACAGGTCACCATGACGGTGCCCTTCATGAAGTGCTACGCCGAGCTGCTGGTGAAGACCTGCCACCGGCGCAGCGCGCACGCCATGGGGGGGATGGCCGCCTTCATGCCCTCCCGGCGCGACCCGGAGGTCAACGAGCGGGCGCTGGCGAAGGTGCGCGAGGACAAGCAGCGGGAAGCCGGGCAGGGCTTCGACGGGACCTGGGTGGCCCACCCGGACCTGGTCCCCATCGCCCGCGCGGAGTTCGACCGGGTGCTGGGAGAGCGCCCCCACCAGAAGGAGCGCCGGCGCGACGACGTGCGCGTGGGGGAGTGCGACCTCCTCAAGACCGGGATCCTGGGAGGGAGGGTCACCGAGGAGGGGGTGCGCAACAACCTCAGCGTCGCCCTGCAGTATCTGGAGGCGTGGCTGGGGGGGAACGGGGCGGTGGCCATCCACAACCTGATGGAGGACGCCGCCACTGCCGAGATCTCCCGCGCGCAGCTCTGGCAGTGGATCCGCCACCGCACCCCGATCGAGGGCGACGGGGTGATGAACCCCGACGTGTACTGCGCACTCCGGGACCGGGAGGTGGCCCGGCTCCGGGCGGAGCACGCCGGGGACGGGCGCAACCTGCGGCGCGCCGTGGAGCTGCTGGACGGGCTGGTGCTGGGGGCGGAGTTCATCCCCTTCCTGACGCTCCCCGCGTACCCGCTCCTGGATTGATTCCCTGGACCGCTGGATCCCTGAACCCTGTCACCGGATGCCTGCGTACATCCGTCTCCAGGAGGAGGAGTTCGCCCGGGAGGCGGAGGGGTACACCGCCACCCGGCACCAGCGGGAGGTAGGCGCCGGGTACTTCGATCAGGTGCTCCTGGCGGTCACCGGCGGGGAGGCCTCCACCGCGGCGCTCGCCGGCTCCACCGAGGCGGAGCAGTTCCACGACCAGGAGGCGGGGCAGCTCGCCTGAGCGGATGACCGCCGGTCAGCAGCGGCGGCGGC
>DATAAL010000342.1:0-8984 GCA_036260145.1 Longimicrobiaceae bacterium
ATCGGAGGGCTGCACGCCGGCTTCCCCGACATGCGGCTGGAGGAGGAGGCGGTGGTCGCTGAGGGAGATCTGGTCGCCTCGCGCTGGACAGTGTCGGGAACGCACACCGGCCCCTTCGCCGGGCTCCCCCCGAGCGGGAACCGGTTCTCCATCACCGGGATGAGCTTCTACCGGGTGGTGGACGGGAAGATCGTGGAGGGATGGGTGAACGACGACAACCTGGGGATGGCGCGGCAGCTCGGGGCGCTCCCCTCTCCCGAGCCGGTATAAGGCCGCGGCAGGAACCGGCTGACACTCTGTCGCCGAGGTGAGGCAGGCAGCTCCTGCCGGAGATCCCGGAGACCATGGCCTCGTACGGATCAGTGGAGGGGCAGATTCCGCGGGCTCTCCGCCCTCAGCCTGGAGGCTCACATGCTCACTGGCAGATATGCAGTCCTGTGTCTTCTCGTCCTCGCGCCTACCCTCTCCGCCTGCGGCGCAGTGGGCCCGTGGGCGGACCTCGCGGCCGAGGAGGAAGCGGTGCGTGCGGCCGACCGCAGGTGGGCCGAGGCCGCCGAGAGGCGCAGCGTGGAGGGCATCCTGTCCTCCCTCGCCCCCGACGCGGTGGTGATGTTCCCCAACCGGCCGACGCTGTCGGATTCCGTGGCCATCCGGAAGGCGATGCAGGAGGACTTCGCCCTCCCGGGGTTCTCGGTCACCTGGACGCCGGCGCGGATCCAGGTGGCCCGGGCCCGCGACCTGGCCGTGACCATCGGCACCTACCGGCTGGGGCTGAACGGTCTGCAGGGGCGCGTCGAGGACCGTGGCAAGTACATGACCCTTTGGAAGAAGGTGGGAGGCGAGTGGAAGGTGGCGGCGGACATCCTCAACAGCGACCTTCCCGCCTTACCCCCACAGGCGAGGTGAGCCATGTCCGCCGAGCATCCTCCGATCGGGATCCGGAGCGCCGAGGGGGCGGGCTCCGCGGCCCTCGCCGCCCCGCTCGCCTCCGGGGAGCGCATCCTCACGCTGGACGTGCTGCGCGGGATCGCCCTGTTCGGGGTGCTGACCGCGAACGTCTGGGAATGGTTCTCCGGGCTCTGGTTCCGCCACCCCGCGTACCGCGAGGAGCTGCTGCGCCTGACCGCGGATTCCGTGACGCATCAGCTCATGGCGGTGCTGGTCAGCGGCAAGGCGGTCACCACCTTTTCCTTTCTCTTCGGCCTGGGATTCGCCGTGCAGATGCTCCGCGCCGAGACGCGCGGGGCGTCCGTCGTCCCGGTCTACGCACGGAGGCTCACAGTGCTCCTGCTTGTGGGCGCGGGGCACGCCGTGTTCCTGTGGTACGGGGACATCCTGAGCCTCTACGCCCTGCTCGGCTTCGCGCTGCTCTTCTTCCGGCGGCGTAGCGACCGCACACTGATCGCCTGGGCGGTCGTGCTGGGCTTCGTACTCCCGGTCCTGCCGGCCGTGGCCCACGTCGTGGTGAGCCTGTTCGGAGCCGGCACCGGGGCCGCTCCGGCCATGGACCCGCTCGCCCGGCTCCGGGCCACCTCGCTCGCTGCCTTCCAGAGCGGGTCGTACGCCCAGGTGGTACAGGCCAACCTGCGGATGACCTACTTCTACTACCTGGGGCCCTTCTGGACCTTCACGATGTACGTCTTCGCCATGTTCCTGCTGGGACTGTACGCGGGGAGGCGCCGCGTCTTGCAGGAGGTGGAGCGGCACCGGGCGGCGTTCCGTCGCCTGGTGGTCTGGGGGCTCTCGCTGGGGCTGGCGGGGAACGTGGCGGAGAGCGTGCTGAGGACGGCGTTCGCGCCCGCCACCCGGGAAGCCCGGCCCTGGCTGGGGTTGCTGGTGGAGGTGCTGGATTACGGTGCCACGCCGCTGCTGGCCTTCGGCTACATCGCCGCCGTCACGCTGCTCCTGCGGCGGGCGGACTGGCGGCGCAGGCTCGCGGTCTTCGCGCCGGTCGGGCGGATGGCTCTGACCAACTACCTCGCCCAGACGGTGATCTGCCTGGCGATCTTCTACAGTGGGGGGCTGGTGGGGCGCACCGGCCCCGCGGCGGGGTTGCTGATCGCGCTGCTGATCTACGCGGTGCAGATGGCGTGGAGCCCATGGTGGCTGGCCCGCTTCCACTTCGGGCCCATGGAGTGGCTGTGGCGCTCGCTCACCTACGGCCGCCCGCAGCCCATGCGCATCCGGGGAACCCTGGCCGTACCCGCACCCGCGTAGCGCGGTGCAGTCTCCACCCCACGAACGAAAGCCGGGACCCTCGCGGGCCCCGGCTCTCTTGCTCCGTGCTCGATCTTCCGCCGCTTACCGGCTGATGATCGGATCCGGGTTGCCGTCCGGGTCGCACTTGGCGGAGCCGCTGGTGCGCGCGGCACCCAGCAGGAGGACGCCCGCGGCGTGCGGCGCGGCCATGGAGGTGCCGCTCATGCTGGTGGTGCCGCCGCCCTTGCGGGTGGAGACGACGCTCACGCCCGGCGCGGCGTAGTCGACCGGCGGGTTCCCCCAGTTGGACCAGGAGGGCATGCAGTCGCTGCTGTTGATCGCGGAGATGGTGTAGATATTCGCACCGTTGGTGCGGGACGGGGTGTAGTTGGCCGCGTTGTCACCGTCGTTGCCGGCCGCGATGGTGAACTTGATCCCCTTGCCAGCGGCGTCCTGGACCGCTTTCTCCAGCGTGGCGTTGGAGCCGCTCCCGCCAAGGCTCATGTTGGCCACCTCGCCGTTGACGCCGTTGGCGGCCACGTAGTTCACCCCGTTGATCACGCCCTCCCAGGTGCCGCTCCCGCTGTTGCCGAGCACGCGGACCGAGCAGACGTAGGCGTTGGCCGCCACGCCCACCACGTCGATGCCGTTGTTCTTCGCGGCGATGGTGCCGGCGACGTGCGTCCCGTGCCCGTTGCCGTCACTCGGGCTGGTCCCGGCGTAGTGCACATGGCAGTTGCGGGTGGTGTTCAGGTCCGCGTGGGCCAGGTCGATCCCGGAGTCGATGACCCAGGCCGTCTTCCCGGTCCCGTCGCCGGCGCCGCCTACGCGGGTGATCCCGTACGGGGTGGTCTGGCCGCCGCTCCCGCCCCCCGGAGGCGCCTGGACCTCCACCGGCTTGACCAGGGAGACGGGCCCGTCCTTCTCCACCAGCGCCACGCGCGGGTCGTTGCGGACCGCATCGAGCTGCGACTCCGGGATCACTGCGGAGAAGCCGCGGGCCGCGTGCTCGCGGACGTAGCGGAGCATGAAGCCGCGGGCGTGCGCGATCTCGTTGGCCGTGCTCCGGACGTCCACGCCGTCCTTGAAGGTGACCAGGTAGATGGGTGCGTTCTCCGAGCGGGCGGCGAGAGCCTCGCTCCGCGGAGCGACGGTCGGGCTCTCGTCGCAGGCGGCGAGTCCGAGGGCGACGACTGCGGCCAGGGGGATGGTATGGCGCATGTACAGCCTCCTTGTGGGATGGGGACGCGGCTCCGCGGGGCGGGGCATCCGGGTGAGAGATCGCGACAGGCGAGCACCTGTTCGACGTCCCATACTTCAGGCAACAACAGGTCCTTCGACCACCCGCAGGTCCAAGCTGTTGTGATGTAGATGCTTGCTCCTGATTCAGACCCGAAGGCGACGCCGGATGTGCGCACCATTCTGGTGCATCGGGTGGGAGTGTGGACCGGAATTCAGCGCCTCATATGGTTCTGTGCCCGGGGAACGGCTTT
The DNA here is from genome assembly GCA_036260145.1 of Longimicrobiaceae bacterium. GTDB lineage: Bacteria > Gemmatimonadota > Gemmatimonadetes > Longimicrobiales > Longimicrobiaceae > JAFAYN01. Next base: position 3,693 of record DATAAL010000342.1, read on the forward strand.
CGCCCCGGCGGGGGCACAGACTACCTTTTCGCGCCTCTCCGACCGACGGTGTCCCCCGGTGTCACCGATGCCCGATGATCGTACCCGAGTCGAAGGAGTCGTACCCGTCTTGAGCACCGCAGCCGAGAGCGTGCCCCCGCTCCTGCCGGCGGGGGAGCGGCGCTGGCGCTGGGTGTCCCCGATGGTGGGCGCCCTCCTCTTCGTGGCCGCGGTCTGGGTGCTGCACCGGGAACTGCGCCAGGTGCGGTACCGGGAGGTGGCGGACGCGCTCCTCGCCCTTCCGCCGTGGCGTATCCTGGCCGCGCTGCTGATCACCGCCGCCAACTACGCCATCCTGACGGGGTTCGACCTCCTGGGGTTCGAGTACATCGGCAAGCGGATCGGCGTTCGCAAGGTGGCCATCGCCTCCTTCACCGGGTACGCCATCAGCAACAACGTTGGCTTCGCGCTGATCTCGGGCACCTCGGTGCGGTACCGCTTCTACTCCCGCTGGGGGCTGACGGCGGCGGAGCTGTCGCAGGTGGTCCTCTTCTACTTCGGGACCTTCTGGCTGGGGCTCCTGGTGCTCGGGGGGACGAGCCTGGCCTTCGACCCGCACCCCGGGCTGGCGACCCTCCCCGGGGGCGCCCTGGTGCGTCCCATCGGCTTCGCGCTCCTCCTGTGCGCCCTGGGGTACGCGGTGGCGGCGGCGCTGCACCGGGCCCCGCTCCGCCTGGGCCCGGTGACCATCGCCTTCCCCCCGCTGCGCCTGGTGGCCGGACAGTTCGTCCTGTCCACGGTGGACTGGGCGCTGGCGACGGGGATCTTCTACTTCCTCCTCCCCCCTAACCGGCTCAGCTTCGCGGAGCTGCTGAGCGCCTTCCTGGCCGGGCAGATCCTGGGGCTGCTCAGCCATGTTCCCGGGGGGCTCGGGGTGTTCGAGGGGACGATGATGCTCCTCCTCCGTCCCTACCTCCCCGTGGAGCAGATCCTCTCGTCGCTGGTGCTGTACCGGATCTTCTACTATCTGATCCCCCTGGGGGCGGCGCTGGGCATCCTGGTGGCGGACGAGGTGTACCTGCGGCGGCACCACCTGGCCCACTGGAGCGGGGTGTTCGGCGCGCTGACCCGGCAGCTCGCCCCCAAGGTGCTGGCGGTGTTCGTCTTCCTCTCCGGCGCCCTCCTCCTCTTCTCCGGCGCCACTCCGGCGGCGCGGGAGCGGGTGACCTGGCTCGACGAGTGGATCCCGCTGGCCGTCTCCGAGGCCTCGCACTTCCTGGGGAGCGTGGTGGGGGTGGGGCTCCTGGTGATCTCGCACGGGGTGGCGCGGCGGCTGGACGCCGGGTACTACCTGGCGATGCTGGGACTGGTGACCGGGATGGCCGCGTCGCTCCTCAAGGGAGGGGATTACGAGGAGGCCGTGCTGCTCGGCATCGTCCTGGCCGCGCTGGTTCCCAGCCGGGCTGAGTTCGACCGCAAGGGGACCTTCTGGGAGGCGCGCTTCTCTCCCGCGTGGGTCGTGGCAGTGGTGTCGGTGGTGGGGGCCTCCATCTGGCTGGGGTTTTTCGCCTTCAAGCACGTGGAGTACTCCAGCGACCTGTGGTGGCGCTTCGCTGTGGACCAGGGCGCCCCCCGCTTCCTGCGCGCCTCGGTGGGGGCCACCACCGTGATCCTGGCCTTCGGCGTCTTCCTGCTGCTGCGCCCGGCTCCCCCGGAGATCGTGCGTCCCACGGAGGAGGATCTGGCCGCGGTGGAGCCGATCCTCCGCGCGCAGAGCTCCACCGTCCCCTTCCTGGTGTACCTGCGCGACAAGACGATCCTCTTCAATGAAGAACGGGACGCCTTCCTGATGTACGGGGTGCAGGGGAGGACCTGGGTGGCCATGGGCAATCCGGTGGGGCCGCCGGAGCGCGCCCGGGAGCTGATCCGCGCGCTGATCGAGCGCTGCGACGACTTCGGGGGGGAGCCGCTCTTCTACCAGGTCGACAAGGACCGCCTGCACCTGTACGCCGACTTCGGCCTCACCTTCGCCAAGCTGGGGGAGGAGGCGTTCGTCGACCTGGACGGCTTCTCGCTGGACGGCGCGGAAGGGAAGCCGTACCGCCTGGTGCTGAACCGACTCGCGCGGTGCGGGAGCGCCTTCCGGGTGGTCCCGGCGGAGGAGGTCCCCGCCTTCCTCCCGGAGCTGCGCGCCGTGTCCAACGACTGGCTGGCCCACAAGAAGGTGTCGGAGAAGGGGTTCTCGCTGGGGTTCTTCGATCCGGAGTACCTGGCCCGCTTCCCGGCGGCGGTGGTGGAGTCGGGGGGGAGGGTGCAGGCCTTCGCCACGGTGTGGCCGGGTCCGGGTGGGGAGGAGCTGTCGGTGGACCTGATGCGCTATCGCCTGGACGCGCCGAAGAACGTGATGGAGGCGCTCCTCCTGCACCTGATACTCTGGGGGAAGGAGCAGGGGTACCGCCGCTTCAACCTGGGGATGGCGCCGCTCTCCGGACTGGAGCTGTCGGCGATGGCGCCCGCCTGGAACCGGGTGGGACACTTCCTCTTCAACCAGGGAGAAGCGCTGTACAATTTCCACGGGCTGCGCGCCTACAAGGAGAAGTTCCACCCTTACTGGGAGCCGCGCTACCTGGCGTACGCGCCGGGGACCAACCTCCCGCGCGCCGTGGCGGACCTGTCCGCGCTGGTAGCCGGGGGGTACCGGAGGATCTTCCGGTGAGGAAGAGACACGCGGCATCGCTGCTGCGTGGCAACGTGCTCTGGCTCAGCGTGGTCTCGCTGCTGAACGACGCGGCTAGCGAGATGATCTACCCCCTCCTCCCCATCTTCCTCACCGTCACACTGGGGGCGGGGCCCGCGCTGCTGGGCGCCATCGAGGGGGTGGCGGAGAGCGCCTCCTCCCTGCTCAAGCTCCTGGGCGGGTGGGTGTCCGACCGCTGGGGGCGGCGCCGGGCGCTGGTGGCGTGGGGGTACGGGATCGCCGCGGTGGGTCGTCCGCTGATCGGGTTGGCGGCGGCCCCCTGGCAGGTGCTGGCCGTCCGCTTCGCCGACCGGCTGGGGAAGGGGCTCCGCACCGCCCCCCGCGACGCCCTGCTGGCGGAGTCGGTGGAGCCGGATCGCCGCGGGACCGCGTTCGGGATCCACCGCGCGGCGGACCACGCGGGGGCGGTGGTGGGGCCCCTGCTGGCGACCGGGATCCTCCTCCTGCTCCCGGGCCAGGTGCGGACGGTCTTCCTCCTGGCCGCGGTCCCCGGCCTCCTCACCCTGCTGGTAGTGTTGTGGAAGGTGCGGGACCCGGCCCCCACGGTCGCGCCGTCGCTCCCCGGCGAGACCCCACTTCGTCCCTCACTCCGGGAGCTGGGTCCGGCCTTCCCCCGCTACCTGGCAGTGCTGGTCCTCTTCACCCTGGGCAACTCCACCGACGCCTTCCTACTCCTGCGCGCGCAGCAACTCGGCGTCGCTGTCGCGCTGGTCCCGCTGCTCTGGACCGTGCTGCACCTCAGCAAGGCGACGTGGAGCGTGGTCGGCGGCGTGGTCGCTGACCGGTGGGGCGCGCGCCGCGCCATCGTGGCGGGGTGGGGGGTGTACGCGGCCGTCTATGCCGGGTTCGCCGCCGCCACCGACGCCTGGCACGCCTGGGCGCTGTTCGCGGTGTACGGGCTCTTCTTCGGGCTCACGGAGGCGCCGGAGAAGGCGCTGGTGGCCCGGCTGGCGCCGCCGGGGCTGCACGGGCGCGCCTTCGGCACCTATCACTTCGCCATCGGGCTCGCGGCGCTCCCCGCCAGCCTCCTGTTCGGCGCGCTCTGGGCGGGGTTCGGCGCGCGCGCGGCCTTCCTCACGGGCGCGGGGATCGCGCTGGCTTCCGCGCTCCTCCTCCTGCTGGCGCTCCCGCGCCAGGAGGCGGTCGGAAGGTGACCGGCTTTCTCCATGCGGCAGGGCAGCGGCTGGAGTACGTCTGGCACGGCCCACCGCCGGACCGGGCGCCCACCCTGGTTTTCCTGCACGAGGGGCTGCGGGGGCTCCTGGCGGTGCTGGCGGTGATCGCGGAGTTCGTCGGCGGGCTCGCGCTCCGGGCGGGCGGCCCGGGGTGACGTTGCGCGCCGCCCTGGCCGTGCTACCTTGATCCCCTGCCACCGCAGGACTCGCTCGCTCGAAAACCTTCGCCGACGCTCACGACCCATGCCCATTGCCCAGGCGCTCCTCCCCGAGTTCGACCACGAGATGGCCACCACGCGCAGGCTGCTGGAGCGCGTTCCCGAGGACCGGGCCTCCTGGACCCCCCACCCCAAGTCGACACCGCTGGGCGGCCTGGCGGCGCACATCGCCACCCTGGCCGGGATGGCCGTGAACGTGCTGGGCCGCACCGAGGTGGACATCAACCCGCCGGGAGGGCCCTCGTTCACCCCGCCGCCCTTCACCTCGACGGCCGACCTCCTCGCCACCTTCGACGAGCGGGTGCAGCAGTCCCGCGCGGCCATCGCCGCGGCCACGGACGACGACCTGCGGGTGGAGTGGTCGCTCAAGAACGGGGGGCGTACCATCTTTACCCTCCCCCGGGTCGCGGCGCTGCGCACCATGATGATGAGCCACATCATCCACCACCGGGGGCAACTGAGCGTCTACCTCCGCCTCAACGACGTGCCGCTGCCGTCGATCTACGGACCGACGGCGGACACCCCCATGTAGCCGTGCCGCCCGCGTGTCTGTCTCCACCCCTCACCCCGGAGGAACGATGGAAAGCACCGTATCCACAGTGCCGGCCCCGCCGCGGCCGGCGATGAGCCCGAAGCAGCGGTTCCTCGACGTCTACGAGCGCGAGACCGAGACCACCCTGCGCGTGCTGCGCTCCTACCCTGACGACCGGCTGGACCTCCGTCCCGCTGAGAAGTGCAAGACGGCGCGCGAGCTGGCGTGGCTCTTCGTCATGGAGCAGGGGATGGGGGAGACGGCCATGACCACGGGCTTCGACTGGTCCTCCCCCCCTCCGCCGCCTCCGCCTCTCCCGGAGACGGTGGGCGAGATCGCGGACGCCTTCGACGCGGGGCGCCGGCGGCTCCTGGAGGTACTGCGGGGCACCGACGACGAGGCGCTGTCGGGGACCGTGAAGTTTCTCGTCGCGCCGAAGACCATCGGCGACGTGCCGAAGCTCGACTTCCTCTGGTTCCTCCTCCACGACCAGATCCACCACCGCGGGCAGTTCTCCGTGTACCTGCGCATGGCGGGCGCGAAGGTGCCGTCGATCTACGGGCCCACGGCGGACGAGCCCTGGATGTAGGACGCGCACAGCCCGGAGGCGCCACGGCCCCCCCCGACCTC
>DATAAL010000343.1:0-7193 GCA_036260145.1 Longimicrobiaceae bacterium
CAGGGGGAGCTGGAGCGCGTGCTCTCGCGTCTGTTCGACCACCCTACGCGGGTTGTCGGCTCGGGGAGGACGGATACCGGGGTGCACGCCACCGGCCAGGTGGCGGCCGCGGACGCCCCGCGGAAGTGGACGCCCGACGCCCTGCGGCGGGCCATGAACGCCCTCCTCCCGCGGGACGTATGGGTGGCCGACGCGGCCCTGGCCCCTCCGGGCTTCCACCCGCGCTACAGCGCGGTGGCGCGCTCCTACGTCTACCGCGTGGGGCTGGCCCCGGAGGCCCACTCCCCCTTCCGGGCCCGCTGGTGCTGGCCGCTGGCGCGCCCGGTGGACCGCGCCCCCATGGAGCACGCCACCGCCCTGCTGGTGGGTGACCACTCCTTCCGGGCCTTTGCCAAGGCCGGGCAGGAGGAGCGAGGCGACCGCTGCATCGTGGCCGAGGCGCGCTGGGCGGAGTGGGAGGAGGTGGGGCTCGAGTTCCACATCACCGCCAACCGCTTCCTCCACCACATGGTGCGCTACCTGGTGGGGACGCTGGTGGAGATCGGCCGGGGAGTCCGCCCGGAGGCCGACATGGGGGCCCTCCTGGAAGGAGCCGAGGGGCTGGAGACCTCCCCCCCCGCTCCGCCGGAGGGTCTCTTCCTGCGGGCGGTGAAGTACCCGGGGGAGTGACACCCACCCCCGGCCCCTTCTCCACAAGGGGATCCCCAAAGCAGCCTGACGACTCGGAAACCGATGGCGAGCGACCGATACAGCAACCCCCTGACCGAGCGCTACGCCTCGGCGGAGATGTCCCGCATCTTCTCCCCGGCCTTCAAGTTCGGCACCTGGCGCCGCCTCTGGCTCGCCCTGGCCGAGGCCGAGAAGGAGATGGGACTCCCCATCCCTGACGGGGCGATCCAGGCCCTCCGCGCCCACCTGGACGACGTGGACCTGAGGCGCGCCGCGGGGCTGGAGCGGGAGCTGCGCCACGACGTGATGGCCCACGTCCACCACCTGGGCGAGCAGGCCCCCGAGGCGCGCGCCATCATCCACCTGGGCGCCACCTCGGCCTACGTCGGCGACAACACCGACCTGATCCAGCACCGCGAGGCGCTCAGGCTGGTCCGCAGGCGCCTGGTGGGGTGCGTGGCCGCGCTCGCGGAGTTCGCCCGCGAGCACCGCGCCCTCCCCACCCTGGGCTTCACCCACTTCCAGCCCGCGCAGCCCACCACCGTGGGGAAGCGGGCGACGCTCTGGATCCAGGACCTCCTCCTGGACCTGGAGGAGGTGGAGTTCCGCCTGGAGACGCTCCGCTTCCGCGGGGTGCGGGGGACCACGGGAACGCAGGCCAGCTTCATGGACCTGTTCGAGGGCGACGGCGAGCGGGTGGAGCGCCTCAACCGGCTGGTGGCGAGGAAGATGGGGTTCGACAAGGTGTACGGGGTCACCGGACAGACCTATACCCGCAAGACGGACTACGCCTGCCTCTCCACGCTCTCGGGGATCGCGCAGTCGGCCTCCAAGTTCGCCAACGACGTCCGCCTCCTGTCGCACCTCAAGGAGGTGGAGGAGCCGTTCGAGGAGCAGCAGATCGGCTCCTCGGCCATGCCGTACAAGCGCAACCCCATGCGCTCGGAGCGGATCAACGCCCTGGCACGCCACGTGATCGTGCTGACCATCGACCCGGCCTTCACCGCCGCGAGCCAGTGGTTCGAGCGCACGCTGGACGACTCCGCCAACAAGCGGATCGCCGTCCCCGAGGCGTACCTGGCCACCGACTCGGTCCTGCTGATCCTCCACAACGTGGCGTCGGGGATGGTGGTGTACCCGGAGATGATCCGCCGCCGGCTGATGGAGGAGCTCCCCTTCATGGCCACCGAGAACCTGATGATGCGCGCGGTGAAGCGCGGGGGCGACCGCCAGGACCTGCACGAGCGCGTCCGCGTCCACTCCATCGCCGCCGGACGGGAGGTCAAGATGCACGGCCGCCCCAACGACCTGATGGACCGGATCGCCGGGGACCCCGCCTTCGGCGTGACGCGCGAGGAGCTGGAGGAGGACCTCCGCCCCGAGCTGTACGTGGGACGCGCCCCGGAGCAGGTGGACGAGTTCCTGGAGGAGTGGGTGCGGCCGGTGCTGGAGCGCTACGCGGATGAGGTGGGCGCCGGGGCGCCCGAGCTGCACGTCTGAGGCTTTACAGGGGAACCCGGGACACCGAAGACCATGGCGACCACCGAGACTGCGACGGCCACCCCCCGGACCGGGGAGGCCTCTCCCTATGCGGAGCTGACCCGCCACCTGCGGGAGGCGGCGGTACTCGCTTCCGCGCGCGCAACGCTGGCCTGGGACCAGGAAACGATGATGCCGCCGGCCGGCGTCGCGCTCCGGGCCGAGCAGCTCTCCGCCCTGACCGCGCTGGCGCACGAGCGGCGTACGAGCCCCCGCGTGGCGGAGTTGCTCGTCGCGTGCGAGGAGGACCCGGAGCTGACGGGCGACCCGGTGACGGCCGCCAACCTCCGGGAGGTCCGCCGGGAGTACGAGCTGATCACCCGGCTCCCCACCTCGCTGGTTCGGGAGCTCGCGGAAACCTCGTCGCAGGCGCTGGAGGTTTGGAGGGACGCGAGAGAGCGCGACGATTTCCCCGCCTTCGCCCCCTGGCTGGAGAGGATCGTGCGGCTGAACCGCGCCAAGGCCGAGTGCTACGGCGTGCCGGAGGGGGGCGACCTGTACGACCCGCTCCTGGACGAGTACGAGCCCGGGATGACCAGCGTGGAGGTGGAGCGGGTGTTCACTTCCCTGCGCGCCGGGCTCGCCCCGCTGATCGAGGCCATCGCGGAGTCGCCCCGGAGGCCGGACCCGCGGATCGCGAAGATCGCGATCCCGCGGCAGCGGCAGGAGGAGCTGAACCGCCGCGTCCTGGAGCGGATCGGGTTCGACTTCGGCGCGGGGCGGATGGACGTCTCCACCCACCCCTTCTGCGAGGGGATGGGGCCCGGGGACACCCGCCTTACCACCCGCTACACGGAGGAGGGATTCCTGGACTCCCTGGTGTCCTGTATGCACGAAGCCGGGCACGGGATGTACGAGCAGGGACTCCCCAAGGCGGAGCACTTCGGCCAGCCGATCGCGGAGGCGGCTTCGCTGGGAATCCACGAGAGCCAGTCCCGGATGTGGGAGAACATGGTGGGGCGCTCCCGCCCGTTCTGGGACTGGGCGCTCCCGGAGGCCCGGCGTGTCTTCGGAGCGACGCTGGACGGAGTGGACGGGGAGGAGGCGTACGCCTTCCTCAACTCCGTCGAGCCCGGGCTGATCCGCGTGGAGGCGGACGAGGCCACCTACAACCTGCACGTCATGCTCCGCTTCGACCTGGAGCGCGCGATGCTCTGCGGTGACCTCCCGGTGCGCGACCTCCCCGGCGCGTGGAACGGGCGGATCCGGCAGGACCTGGGCATCGAGGTGCCGGACGACCGGCGGGGGTGCCTGCAGGACATCCACTGGTCGCTGGGAGCCATGGCGTACTTCCCCACCTACACCCTGGGGAACCTGTACTCCGCCCAGCTCTGGGAGACGATCGTCGCGGCGGTGCCGGAGCTGGACGACCGGATGCGCGCGGGCGACTTCGCGCCGCTCCTGGGCTGGCTGCGCGAGAACGTGCACCGCCACGGGCGCCGCTTCCCCGCCCCGGAGCTGTGCGAGCGGGTCACGGGACGGCCGCTCTCCCCCGAGCCGCTGCTGCGCTACCTGGAGGGGAAGCTGCGGCCGCTGTACGGGATATGAGGGCGCCGCCCGGTGGTTGCCGCGGCGCCGTGCGGACTGATATCTTGCGGGCTTACCGGACCACCAGGTAGACAGAGCCGGCCGTGACTTCCGCGATCGCCAGCACCCAGCTCCCCTTCCCCCTCCTCCGCCGGGGGAAGGTGCGGGACGTGTACGATCTGGGCGACGCCCTCCTGATGGTGGCCACCGACCGCGTGAGTGCCTTCGACGTGGTCCTCCCCCAGCCCATCCCCCGTAAGGGGGAGGTGCTCACCCTCCTCTCCGCCTGGTGGTTCGAGCGCACCCGCGAGGTGGCGCCGGACCACCTGCTCTCGGTGGACCCCGAAGAGATCGTCTCCCGATATCCGGACCTCGCCGGCACGCGCGACGTGTGGGCGCGCCGCTCCATGCTGGTGCGCCGGACAGAGCCCTTTCCGGTGGAGTGCGTGGTGCGAGGCTACCTCTCCGGCTCGGCGTGGAGGGAGTACGCCGCGGGTGGCACGCTGGCCGGAGAGCCCCTCGCTCCGGGGCTCCGGGAGTCGGACCGGCTGGAGCCCCCGGTCTTCTCCCCCGCCACCAAGGCGGAGAGCGGACACGACGAGAACATCCCGTTCTCGCGGATGCGGGAGATCGTCGGCGCCGATGCGGCCGAGCGGCTGCGGGAGGCGAGCCTCGTGCTGTACCGGCGCGGGCTGGAGATCGCGGCAGGGGCGGGGATCATCATCGCCGACACCAAGTTCGAGTTCGGCCGCGACGCGGAGGGGGAGATCCGGCTGATCGACGAGGTCCTGACCCCGGACTCTTCCCGCTTCTGGCCCGCGGAACGCTACGCCCCCGGCCGGGGGCAGCCCTCCTTCGACAAGCAGCCGCTGCGCGACTACCTGCAGGCGCTGGCGGACCGGGGCGAGTGGGACATGCGCCCCCCCGGCCCGGACCTCCCCCCGGAGGTGGTGGAGGAGACCTCGCGACGGTACCAGGACGCCTTCCGGCGGCTGACCGGCCACACCCTGGACGAGCACCCGCTCGGCGCGGAGGCGGCTGCGTGAACCCTACCCGGCGTCGGCGCTTCCAGCGGGGGATCGTGATCCTCCCCAGCGCCTTCACGGTGGGGAACCTCTTCCTGGGGGTGTGGGCGATCGTCCACGCGTCGCGAGGGGAGTTCGCCCAGGCGGGGTGGCTGATCGTCCTGGCAGCCATCTTCGACATGCTGGACGGCCGGATCGCCCGCTTCACCGCCACCGGGAGCCCCTTCGGGGAGGAGCTGGACTCGCTGGTGGACGCCATCTCCTTCGGCGTCGCCCCGGCGATGATCATCTACTTCACCTTCCTCCGCCAGGGGGAGTGGAGCTGGATCCTCTCCTTCCTGTACATCGCAGCCGCCGTGTTCCGGCTGGCCCGCTTCAACATCGAGCAGGCGGGGACCGCCAAGGTCAACTTCCACGGGCTCCCCTCCCCCACCGCGGGGTCGTGCGTGGCGACCTACTACGCCTTCACCCAGACCGGGTTCTGGGAGAGGTACCTGTCGGGGATCGACGTCAACCGCGCGGCCGGATGGCTCCTGGGCGGGGTGGCGCTCCTCATGGTGAGCAACGTGCTGTACCCGGTGGTGCCCCGGTTCAGCCTCAGCACCTGGAGCGGGCGCTCCGCCGTGCTCCTGGCCGTGGTCTCGCTGGTGGCGGCGTTCACCTACCCGGAGTACTTCTTCTTCCCCTTCTCCGTCGTGTACATCTCCTACGGGCTCCTCCACACGGTGCTGCAGGGATTCGAGGAGAAGCTACCGGAGAAGGACCCTCTCCTGGACGAGGAGGACGAGGAGGAGGTGCGCGAGGTCGAGTACGAGGACATCCAGCCGCGCTCGCCGCTCTGGCCGGAGGCGCGGCCTCACCCATCGGAGGAGGTGCCGTGACGGAGTATCAGGTAGAGGTCCGGGTGGTCCCCCGGCGGGGGATCCTGGACCCCCAGGGGAAGGCAGTCGCCGGGGCGCTGGCCTCGCTGGGGTTCGAGGGCGTCTCCGAGGTGCACGTGGGGCGGGTGATCGTCCTGCACCTGGCCGCGGCCAGCGAAGCGGAGGCCCGGGAGCGGACCGAGGCCATGTGCCGGCAGCTCCTGGCCAACCCGGTGACGGAGGACTACGACGTGCGGGTCGCCGAGGTGGAGGCGGCGGGGCGATGAAGCTCGGCGTGGTCACCTTCCCCGGCTCCAACTGCGACTACGACTGCTACAAGGCGATCCGGGAGGAGCTCGGGGCCGAGGCGGTCTACCTCTGGCACAAGTCGCACGACCTGGAGGGGGTGGACGCCGTCTTCCTCCCCGGCGGGTTCAGCTACGGCGACTACCTGCGTGCCGGGGCGATCGCCTCGCTCAGCCCCATCATGCACGAGGTCGCCGCCTTCGCCGCGGACGGGGGGCCGGTGGCCGGGATCTGCAACGGCTTCCAGATCCTGTGCGAGTCCGGGCTGCTCCCCGGGGCGCTGATCCGCAACCGCACCCTCAAGTTCGTGTCGCGGACGGTGCATCTGCGGGTCGAGAACGCCGACACCCCCTTCACCTCCGAGTACCGGGCCGGCCAGGTGCTGCGCGTCCCCATCGCCCACGGGGAGGGGTGCTACCTCGCGGAGCCGGAGACCATCGAGGAGCTGGAGCGGACCGGCCGGGTGGTGTTCCGCTACGTGGACCCCCGCGGCGAGCCGACTCCGGAGTCCAACCCCAACGGCTCGCTGAACAGCATCGCCGGGATCGTCAACGAGCGCGGCAACGTGATGGGGATGATGCCCCACCCGGAGCGAGCGGTCTCGGCTTTGCTGGGATCGGAGGACGGGCTGGGGTTCTTCCGCTCGCTGGCGGCGCACCTGGCCCCCGCCTGACACCACTACCCCGGAGGAGCGCATGAAGACCCGCACCCTGTTCCTGGCGGCCGCCGGTCTCGCGCTCCTCCACGCCGCGCCCGCCCGCGCGCAGGCGATCCGCGCCGGGATGAGCGAGGCAGAGGTGCGCTCCCGGCTGGGCGCCCCCGACGTGGTCCGCGAGTCGGACGGGTGGAGGTACCTGTTCTACGCCAACGGGTGCGCCATCCGCTGCGGCTCGGACGACGTGGTCTTCCTTCGCGACGGCCGCGTGGTCACGGCCGTGTTCCGCACCCGGCAACGCCGCTTCGTGGGCGAGGAGGCGTCCGAGGCGCTGGAAGGCTTCGCGGGCGCACGCGGGGCGGCGGAGCGTCCCCCGGCCGGCGCGGCGCCCGGCCGCGCCGTCTCCCCCGAGCGCGGCGCGGGGCAGGCACGGGTGGAGGGGATCCGCGTCACCGTGCCGGGGACGGAGCGGGCCGACCCGGGCGGGTTCGTGATCGTCCCCGGCGGCGCCCGCGGCGACACCCTCCTGGCAGACACCGCCCTGGACCAGACCGCCCGGGAACGGGAGCGCAACGTGACGGAGCGCACCATCCCCCCCGGCAACCGCCAGTC